>CAZGNQ010000063.1:1905-14694 GCA_964527285.1 uncultured Hyphomicrobiales bacterium
AGCGCCACTGACGCTGAAGTTGCTCAGACGGCTGACATCGAAACAAACGAAGCAAATGGCAAGACAACCAGCGCCCGCTTGCCTCAAGCCAGTGACGCCGTCGAGCTTCCGACCGTCGATTGGACTGCATTGTTCGAACGCCTGCCCTCCCTCATGTTCACGGTCGTCTCGTTCGGCTTGATTTCATTGGTCATTATGTACCTGATGAAAACAGGGATCATAACGCGCATATGGTCGGCGTTTAAAGCTTCAAAATCATTCCAGCAGGTCTTTAAGCTCTTCGCGAGCGAAGTGCTTTCAAACTGGCGCCTCGTTCTGCTTGGCATCACCGGCATTGTTCTTTCAGTGTCGTCCGGATGGACCACTTGGGACGGGATGACAAACTTCACGGGCAGTCCAATACTATCTTTTCTGATCACCTTTGGCATTCAGGGCGTTATGCTCATCGCCGCCTGGTTGATAGGCGAAACCTTCGCTCAGTCATTTGTGGGGGGGTCAAGTGGTCGCAAGGGCACAACGCTGATTGGTGCGCTTACCGTGCTCGGGCTGCTCACGGCCCTCATTGTTGGTTTTCTGCTGCTCAACAATTTTTCAAACAACGATCTCAATGCGCTTGTTGCTGTCGGCCAGTGGGCGACGGATCATATTACCGAAATTGGGATCGGTGTCGCCGTCGTGGCCGTCATCTGGCTTGCATCTTCCGTTGGCCATGGTGAGGATCTCATCTCACCTTATCTGCGGGGGATCCGGACAATCCTCTCAAATTTACCGCTTTGGGTCATGTTTCTGGCCTGCATGGCAACATCGGTTTTCTTTTCGTTTGACTCGCTTTTCTCAACAATTTTCCCGCCAGAGGAACGTGGCCGAGCTGCAGAGTTGCGCGTGCGCAATGAAGTTGCGGGCGTTCTCTCGGATGTCGGGTCGCGGCTGCGTCAGCGGCGTGATGAAGCGACCGAGGCGTTGTTTCAGAGCGATGGCTGGGGCGCATTCAACGGCGATCTCGGCCAGTTGGTCAATGTGGCGCTTGAGGCGCCGGCGGAATTGCGCAAGCTGAAATTGGAGCGCGTGCAGGCGAACAGCGCCGCAGAGGAAGCGGATCGCGTTGCAATTTCGACCGCGAAGGCAGAAATGCGTCGGCTTGAAGCCGAACGTGAGAGACTTGAGCGGGACCTGTCCGATGCCGCAACGACCGCAGGGCCAGCACGGTCGGAAGTTGAGCGTCTCGAGGATGAAATCCGCCTCAAGAATGAGGAGATCCTGAAGGCTGAAACGGCGGCGGCAGGCGAACTACGCGGTACGCGTGGCACCGGCCAGGCCGGACGCGGTCCAAGGTGGCGCGAGTTGCAGCGAATTGTGGGCGATCTGCGGCTTGATCTCAGGGAGATCGAGACGCGTCTCGGTCTTGCGCGGCAACGTCTGTCTGGAACACGCGATCAGGAAACGGCGGCGCGCCGACGATTGAGTGAAATCAGCGCAACCCTCGCTCAGAAAGAGGTTACAATATCAGCCGCGCAAGAGCGCCTGAAGGTTTTGAACCAGTCAGCGCAGAATGATGTCTCTGACGATCTTGACGCCGCTGGCGGTTTGCGGGCTCTCGACAGGGAACGGACGGTGTTCCGCCGACGGCCAACCAAGGAGACATTTGATCGCCTCCAATCGCTGTGCGGCTCGCTCCAGGTGACACTGCAACGCCTGCCAAACCTGAGGGAGCAGATTTCCGGCGTCAATTGTGAGGCCGAGGCGGCAAGTGAGGCGGGGTCGCGCGTTTTTGATTTCAACGCGGCCCTTGATAGGTACGCCAGTGAATGCGGCAGGGGCGAGCGCGTCGTTGCCGGGACAGTCAACGAGCTACTTCGTTTCGGCAATGCGTGCATTCTTGATTCCGGGTTATCGGGGGGCGACACGGCTCAATTCCGCGAAGCTCTGAACAAAGTGGCGCTCAATCGGGATGATAAGGCTCACCGTTTTGTGGTGACTGTCAATGCTTTTTCTGACGGCAATCGCCTCGCTTACCTCGCGTTGGCGATCGCCATCGCAATTGATGGCCTGGTTTTCATGTCGGGTCTATTCGGTGCAAATGCCGTGCGCTCACCACTGGCCGATGCGCCGATTCGGAAAAACAGAACCGCGGCGCAGCTGGAACAGGATTTCAATTCACGGCTTGGTCGTCCAGGTTACGACAGGTATCAGAATGCGCGGCTTGTTCTGACAGCCATTGCGCCATCGAGCGCTGACCCGGAGTTTTCCGGTGAAATAGATCTGTCGAAACACAATGCAACAACCGTAAGCAAGATCACAGAAGTCGCCACCGTCGGCGCTGAGATGAACCTCGTTCGCCCTGTTTTGCGCATCGTCGAAATTCAGAAAAAGGATAAGGGCTCAGCGGGTGGGGTTCGCACGATTGAGGAAGAGCGGCAGTATTATCTCGTCCGTCCCGAATTCACCGAGTATCTGAGCCTTGTGTGTGATCGTCAGATCCAACTGTACCCGGAATTGAAGGAGCGCCTGGATCAGCAGAATGTTTCGCTGGACGACGCCCGTGACCGGGCCATTCGCCAGCGCGAGGAGGCATTTGAGGAGCGGTTGCGGAGCGATCGCATCGACGCAACGGTGGAGCGGCTGTTGCCGATCCTGCAAACCGCAAGCACGCCACATGAACTGACCACGGCCGAGAGCGTTCTTCTGGCGGTTGAACCAAACGACGACGATGTTTTTCCGAACATTTACGATATCAATTCGGCGCGCAGCTACTACGAAAAAATGGCGCGCCTGGTGGCGGAAACGCATTTTCGGTTCACGCCGTTCGAGCAGAAGCACGGCGCCCCGTGGACCGGCGAGCACGGCAAACACTTTGCAGACGTCGTCTCAACGCGTCTTGAACGCATGGCTCGCCACATCCTGAACGTCGGGGCCAGCGAGCGCGTCGTTCGCTTTGAAAACGTTGGCATGGCTGCGCCTGGCGGCTCCATGATGCAGGGTGGTCGCTTCTATCTGAAGACCGAGTTCCACCGGGCGCTCATAGACATGCGCCAAATGCACCTCGGTACGCATCAGCCGGAGGCGACCAGCGCTGCCGCGGCTGGAAACGCCATGACGATGCTCATCGAGCACGAGGCGAAGCGATGGGTCGAACGGGCGCGAGGGGATGCAATCTCGCGGTCGCGCGTGCCGGATACGCCCACGGGGCAGCTTCAGTCCGCGGGAGCGGCGGACGACCCTTCGCAGGATCAGCGCGAGATCGCGGCGGGCGACAAACCTCTCCTGCTTGGGCTTGAAGGGGGGCGTTCACAGAGTTCACGGCCGTCGACAGCGGGCCGATCGGATTTCGAGGACCGCGATGCGGGCTCAGCGGCGCCCGGCCTCCTGCTGACCGGGATTGATGCCGATGCGGGAACAATCGGGCGGTCGCACGATCACAATCCGGTTGGTGACGCCGATGCGCAGCCGCAGCAATCATTCGGTGTTGCCGCCAATGACACCGACGACCCAAGCGGGCCACCACCACGCGGGCCATCCGTGCCGTGGCCGCGTGACGGCGAAGAAGTGCCGCAAGCCGGGCTTGGCCTCAGCGCCAGCCACTCGTCAGAACGTGACCCGCTGGACAGTCTTGCTCTGCGGGGCATCAATGGCGAACCTGTGCAATCATCGAGTGGCCGGTATCAGACGATCAAGGACCGGCTGCGCCAGGAATTCAGCAACGCCATGTACATCGGGCCTGGCGAATTTGAAAAGATGCGGGATGTTGCCGACCGCCGTCCGCAAGAAGGACCGCAGATCAGGGACTTTATCCGCAAAGTCCACGATATGAACAGCGATGTGGCAAAGCGCCTGACACCGATCCTGGAAAAGCGTCGGGCCGCATTGTTGGAAGCGCACCAGAAGCTGCGGGTGCAGAATGACCAGCGTGTCGTGCCGCTGATTGATGAGGCCGCGGCGGAATTCGAAGAAGTTCTCCCGTTCATCGCTTGGCCGGCGATAATGGAGGAGATCGACCGTGCTGTGCGCGAGATCGATCAGCAGCGGCGCGTGAAATCCGATAATGTTGCCAGCATCGACGCATCGTTTGAGGCGATGAGCGAAGGCTTTGGCTTTGAGCCCTATGGCGATGACGACATCCTGCAGGAAGCCCTGCGCCAAATCGATGAGTTCAAGCAGCAACCCCCGCTTGGGAGCGATCGCCCGGTCGATCTTCCGCACTTGGTCGAGGCACTCGACCAGGCAAAACGCATTCTGGACAATCGACCGATTTCGGCCGTTCCGCCACATCGCGCGCGCGCGTGAGGGTCATGGCGCGTCGCGCCCCTTGAGCGCCCGGCGGTGAATGCAGGTGTTCGCTCTGATGCCGCACTCCGCCGGGCGGGGGCCGCACTGCAGCCACCCGGCGCCACACTGCGGGCAACAGGCTGAGGTTCATTACGTGGTCCCTCGTGAGCCGTGAGTGGTCTCCCGCTTGAGGCGGCATCAACGAACCCGAAGGGCACCTGTGCAATCACCAACACGGGCAACGGCGAAAAGGGCTGTGCCTGGCGTTTAGTTTGAATGGCGCAGCGCGCGGCGCCACGGGCAGCACGGCGCCACCCCCGCTCATTTCTGACCAACACCCGTCAGTGATTGTCGTCAGTTGGTGCACGCCGCAATCGCGCCTGTTTTCCACAATCCACTCCGGGCCAGACGCGCGTCGCCTTGCGTGGGCCACGCGTTACACACACGCAGGAGTGGAGCGATGTTCAAACGCAGTTTTGCGGCCGTGGGCTGTCATGGCCTCCAACGGCCACACGCCGAAGACTTTATTCTTGCGCCAGAAGTCGCGCGAGACGTGGTCTTTCGGGTGGCGCGCGGAGCAGCCAGGGCGCTGACCCTGGCCTGCGCAGGTGTCATCGCGTCAGCGTTCACAGCGCACGCCGCATCGCCAGTGACCCCGGCGGCCGCCGCGGCTGTGAGCGTCAAAGCCAATCTCAGTCGGTCGGCCATCGCCGCAAGCTCGGATCGAAAGGTCTACATCAAGATCGACCTGACCGGCATCGCACCAACGGCAGAGCCGGATCGCCTGCCGCTCAACGTGGCACTGGTGCTCGATCGATCCGGTTCCATGAAAGGAGCAAAAATACACCAAGCCCGGCGCGCTGCGAAGTTCGCGCTCGATCAGCTTGGGAACTCGGATTTTGCCTCCCTGATCGTGTACGATCACGACGTGGACGTTCTTCTGCCGGCCATGCGGGTCAGCGGCAAAGACGAGATGGCCGGGATCATCTCGCGCATCCGGCCGGGCGGGCGCACCGCGCTGCACGCAGGCGTGGTGTCGGGGCTTGAGCAGGTGCGCCGCAATCGGGCGCCCTCACGCGTCAGTCGGATTATTCTCCTTTCAGACGGCCTTGCCAATGTCGGCCCCTCCTCTCCGGACGCGTTGGCCCGGCTGGGCGTCAAGGCTGCTGGCGAGGGCGTCACCATTTCCACCATTGGCCTCGGGCTCGGCTACAACGAGGACCTGATGTCCCGCCTCGCATTTGCTTCGGATGGCAACCACGCGTTCGTGAAACACGCCGATGACCTCGTAGAGATTTTCGCGCAGGAGTTCGGTGATCTGCGCGATGTGGTCGCGCAGGACGTCATTATTGAAATCGAGCTGGAGGACGGTTTTGTGCCCCTGCGCGGCCTCGGCCGTGAAGCGTCAATCAAGGGCAACAAGGCGCGGTTCCGCGTGCAACAACTGCGCGGTGGGGCGGAGAAGTTTGCTTTGCTCGAAGTCGAAGTGCCGTCCGATGTCAGGCCGGGCACGGCCCCGCTTGGCAAGATGACAAGCCGCTATCGTGATCGAACCGGCACGATGAAAAATCTGCCGCCGCAAGCCGTCAGCCTGCGGGTCGTCAACGATGCGGAAACGGCCAAGCGCAGTGTGAATGAAGCGGTGATGGCTGAGGTGGCCGTGCAGGAAGCAACGGCGGCCAGCGAGACAGCCGTCAGTCTGCGCGATGCGGGCAACGTGGCAGCCGCCCGATCCGTTCTGCAGCGCTCGGCGGCGCGCCTGAGCGAAAGCGCACGCCGCTACAAGTCCAAGCGTCTTGAGCAGCTTTCGAGCCAATCGAGGAGCGATGCTGCAGCAATCAGCGACCGCGGCCAATGGACGGCACAGCGCAAGAGCCTGCGCGCGCGCCAGCATAGGGCGAAGACCAGCCAGTCCTACTAAGCGTGTTGATCGCAGCATGTCAGGCAGCGGGCGGTGAGACGCGCCCGCTGTCATGGCTTTGGTGTCTCATGCGTGAGAGCGGCGCATGACCTCGCGTAACGGAGCCAACGGATCTCTGGTCTGGTGGCGCTGCACACGCGGCGCACGGCGTTTGGCCGGCCCTCCGGCACACCGCCGCCGCGCCTGCGAGGATGTGGCCAGTTGCGAGGATGTGGCCAGTGCGCAAGCGCATACACCAGCGCCGTCACCTGAGACTGGCTTGCGTTAAGCGGCGCGGGCGCCCTGCACACTCAGACGCGCCAGTTCGTCGACGCTGCCAAAATTGACCTTGCCTGTCGCCAGCAGAGGGATCTCCTCAACCGTGACGATGCTGCGCGGGATCCAGAGCTCCGGGTGACCTGCGCGACGCACATGTTCGATCAAAGGCTCGCGTGCCGCCCGGCTGTGGTCTGTCACCAGGATCAATTGTTCTCCTTTGCGCGGATCCGGCAACGACGTCACCACGTGCTGGTTGTCCGGCCACAACTCGCAAACGACGGCTTCCACCGCCGCGAAGGAGATCATTTCTCCCCCGAGTTTGGCAAACCGTTTCACGCGCCCGCGCACGCGCAACATGCCATCGTCCGCGATGGAGACGATGTCGCCCGTGTCGTGCCAACCCTCCTTCGGCGGTACGATCACCCCGGGCTGATGGGCGAACATGTAGCCCAGCATCACGTTGGGTCCACGCACCAGCAACCGGCCGGCGGCACTGTCCATACCCTCAATCGGTTCAAGGCGCGCTTCCACACCCGGCATCAGCCGACCAACCTCGCCGACGCGGTTGTCACTTGGCGAGTTGACCGTAATCACGGGTGAGCACTCGGTCGCGCCGTAGCCCTCAACAACCGTTGTGCCGAACTTGGCCCAGGTTGTGTGCGTATCTTCCTTAACCCGCTCGGCACCCGCCACCACGATGCGTAGCGTCTCGAAGTCCTCCGGCTGACCCGCGCGTGCGTAGCCACGCATGAACGTGTCCGTCGCAAAGACAATCGTGCCCTTCTGGGCGCGGATGAATTTTGGCAACTCCTTGTAGTGCAAGGGGCTGGGATAAAGCGCGATCTTCATGCCACCGAACAGGCCGACGAGGAGCCCGCCCGTAAGCCCGAAGGAGTGGAACATCGGCAGTGGGTTGACGACAACGTCTGAGCGCTTGAGGTGCGTGCCCGCCTCGCAAGTGAGCACCTGTGTGACGTTGGCGACGAGATTGCGGTGAGACAGCACCACGCCTTTGGGCTGCCCTTCGGAGCCTGACGTGAATAGGATCACCGCTGGATCTGTCGGCTTCACGCCGAAGCCCTTGTGGAACCCCGAAGCCCTCTTGGAACGTGCCAGACCCATCAGCTTGTCGAGCGTGCCGATGCCCTTGCGTACGTCCTCCAGGTAAACGATTTCGACCGGCGCAAAGTCAGGATCTGCGGTATCGCGCGTCTTGAGCGCATCAATCACGGCGTCCAGTTCGCCAAGCTTCACGAATCGACGTGAGGTCAGCACCGTCTTGATCTGTGCCGTTTTGCAGGCGGAGCGGATGTTGGCGATGCCGGCTGTAAAGTTCAGCATCGCCGGCACACGACCATGCGAAATGAGCGCGAACAGCGTTACGGCCGCGCCGCTGGCGTTCGGCAGCAGGACACCAACGTTCTCTGATCTTTCGGTCACGCGCGCCAGCTTGCTGCCGAGGACGAGTGCCCCAAGCACAAGGCGATCGTAAGTGAGAGAGGTGTCGTCTGCATCGACCAGGGCGAGCCGTTGGCGGCCGTAGGTGTTACGTGCGTCGATCAGTGAGCTGAACAACGTCTTATCGATGTTCGCCACCGTGTTTTTATTCATATGACCCGACACCCGTCCTCCTCCACGCTCTCGGTTCGGCGCTTTCGTTGCAGTAACGTTACGAAAAGTGATCTGCAAAACCAAGGCGTAATCGTTGCGGCGGCGTGGCGTGTGCGGCGGTTGCGTGTCGGTCCCCGTCTGCCGACCTGCCAGCCCATGGCCGATGCCGCGCTGCGTGCCGCCCTTGCGACTTTGGGCCTCGCGCGCGCCCGCCTGAGCCGGTAGCGTGCGCCAGGGTGCATGACGGTGCATCACCGGTCGCAAGGACATCATGCCCACGCGCCTGCCGCAGAGACTGCCAACGCGGCCGGGCGCGCAACGGGCAGTACCAAGGTCAGTTCGAGTGCAAGGGCCAGGGCCAGCACCAAGGCCAGGGCCACGGCCAACCGTCATGAGACTGTCACATGGCGTTGTGGCGGGCGACCAGCAAGGCCTCACCGGTCAAGCGCGTGCGATCTCCACCAGGATGGCACATGCATCGACCAACGGTGATGGAGCCGGACACGAACATGGGCGCAGCAAGGCAGCCCGTCAGCAAGAGGGAACAGCGTGTGAAACGGGATCGCAGAGCAAAAATCGTGGCCACCCTCGGGCCGGCCAGCGAGACGCCGGACATGATGCGCAAACTGGCGGTCGCCGGTGTCGATGTTTTTCGCCTGAACTTCTCGCATGGCACCCAGGAGGAGCATGCCGCGCGTTACCGGGCGTTGCGCCAATTGGAGGAGGAGGTCGATCGCCCGATCAGCATCCTTCAGGACCTGCAGGGACCGAAAATCCGGCTTGGCAAGTTGACAGGTGGGGCGACGGAGCTTGTCGCCGACCAGAAGGTCCGCCTCGCACTTGGCACTGACCAGGACGCACTGGCGGACCGCGGCGATGCCATCCTCACGCTTCCGCTGCCCCATCAGGACGTTCTGGCGGCGATTGAGCCGGGCAACATGCTGCTCATCGATGACGGCAAACGCCGGCTCCAGGTGGAGACGTGCGAGACCGACGCGGTGATCGCCCGTGTGATCTACGGCGGTGTCGTGTCCGACCGCAAGGGCGTCAACCTGCCCGATACCGAACTGCCCATGTCACCGCTGACGCCGAAGGACCAGGAGGACCTGGCATTCGGCCTCGAACTCGGTGTCGACTGGGTGGCGCTGTCGTTCGTGCAGCGTCCCGCCGATGTCATCGAGGCGCGCACGATCATAGGTGAGCGCGCCGGCATCATGGTGAAGATGGAAAAGCCGGCGGCCATGCGGGAGATGAGCCGCATCATCGCGTTGTGCGACTCCGTCATGGTGGCGCGTGGCGATCTCGGCGTTGAGTTGCCGCCAGAAGAGGTGCCCGGCTGCCAGAAGGAACTGGTGAAGGCCTGCCGCCTTGCCGGCAAACCGGTGATCATCGCCACACAGATGCTGGAGAGCATGACGAGTGCACCGACGCCAACGCGCGCCGAAGCCTCCGACGTGGCCACGGCCATTTACGACGGCGCGGACGCGGTGATGCTGTCGGGCGAGTCCGCTGCCGGACAGTTCCCCGTGGAGGCGGTGAGCTTCATGGACCGGATCATCAAACAGACGGAGCAGCACCGCGATTATCGCTCCATCATCACCGCGTTGGAGCCCTCGGTGGAGCCGACCGTCCAGCATGCCGTGTCCACCGCCGCGGCAGACGTTGCGGAGATCATTGGGGCTGCGGCCATTGTCGCGTTCACCTCATCGGGCGCGACCGTGTCGCGACTGGCGAGAAAACGCCCCGCAACGCCGGTGTTGGCGCTCACGCCGGACCGCACCATCGTTCGCCGGCTGGGGCTGCTTTGGGGCACCCATCCGAAATACTACGACACTGTGGAGACCTTCCGAGAGATGGTCAAAGTGGCAAGCGCCCAGGCCATTGAGGAGGGCTTCGCCAAGCGCGGCGAGCGGGTGGTCATCGTCGCCGGCGTGCCCTTTGGCGTCGCGGGGTCGACCAACAACCTGCGGGTGATCGAGGTGGAATAGCATCAACGCGTCGCGACGCGGTTTGAGGGCGTGCCCGCCGCGCGCCTTCGCCGTGGGCGTGGATCGTCTGCTCCACGCCCAGCGGTCCACCCACGGCGCTTCGAGCCCAGTGTTCGCAGCCCGTCGCTGTACCGCCACAGCTTAGGTCCCCTCGCTGCAATCCTCGTGCGCGCACCTCTTGCGGTCCCAGCACCCCTTCATTCGTGCGGTCCAAACGCAAGGGCGCCTGGACCGGGCGTGACGCCCTTTGCGGAAAACCTTTTCCTGAGGGCGAGCATTGCAGCCACGGGGCAAAGCACCCTATGCAGTCAAGACGCGGCAACACGCGGCATCCCGGTATGCCCTCGCGCCTCACTCACGTCACACACAGCCAGGAGGCCCTGACGTGCGAAAAGCATTTTCCCTCCTTTTGACGGCCGCGATTCTGGCCATCGCGGTCCACGCGGCAGCCTCACAGGCAATTGCACAACGGCGCATCGCCCTGGTTATCGGCAATGATAATTATGAGCAGGTCTCGTCGCTCCTCAAGGCGCGAAACGATGCCCGCGCCATGACCGAGAGATTGAATGCCATCGGCTTTGAAGTGGTGCTGGCGGAGGATCTGGGCCGGCGCGCAATGAGCCGTGCCGTCCACGAACTGGAAAAGCGTGTCGAGCCCGGAGACACCGTCCTCTTTTATTATGCCGGGCACGGTGTCAGCATTGAAGGCAACAATTTCCTGTTGCCGGTCGATATTCCCCAGGCAGGGCCCGGCGAAGAAGCTCTGGTGATCGACGATTCATTCCACGCCGATACGCTTGCCGGCCGTCTACAGCGCAATGGTGCAAAGACCGTCGTTATGATCCTCGACGCCTGCCGGAACAATCCTTTCGAGCAACCCGGTCAGCGCTCGCTCAATCTCAAGCGCGGCCTGTCGCGCATGGCGCCGGGCGAAGGCATTTTCGTTTTGTTTTCCGCGGGGGTGAATCAGACAGCGTTGGACAGCCTGAGCGACCTCGATCCCAATCCAAATTCGGTCTTCACGCGCGAGCTTCTCAAGGAATTGGATAAGCCGCGCCAGTCCATCGTGCAGTTGGCGAAATCGGTTCAGATCAACGTGCGAAAGCTCGCCCGGCAGGTCGCCCATGTGCAGACGCCGGCCTATTACGATCAGATCATCGGGAATGTGACGCTCAACCCCGGCGACGGATCGCAGGCGGGCGGGGGCGGATCAACCACGTTTCGCGAGGGCCAGTCGGCCACCGGGGTGCTGCCACGCTCCGAGGTTGCGTTGGCGGACCCGGGCCTGCGCCGCCCGATGGCCAATTTCATGCGCTCCAATTCCGGGTGGATGGTGACGATGTCCCTGCCGGAAGCGGCCACCCAGTTCGGCTACCGACTGGAGGGCGAAGAGGAGTTTACTGATCCCGGTTACACGCAGGCGCTTGACCCGCGAACCGGCCGGCCGATGCCAAAGACGTTTTTCGAGTTGCCTCCCGATCAGGGGGAAACAACATTCCACGTCACGTGGCGCGACAAGCGCGGCGAAGAGGCGGGCGTGTTTCCTGTCGAATTTGATCCGATGAGCGCGCTGCTTTCAGGCCAAATTGGCATCTTGAACATGACGACCACCAGCTGGGTTGCGTTGCTTGAAAATGGCCTGACGTATTTTACGCACCTCATTTCCTATCGCTGTGCCATTGATGAGGTGCGCTATGGCTACAACGGCGGTCCGCTCAACAGGACGTGGAAGCTGCCCGAATGCGATCCTGATGACCCGCATGCGGTGCCGACCAACGCCCGCATCTTCACGCCGACGCCGCGCGGAACGAAAACCATGCAGGTTCAATTGACGTTCGCCGATGGCACCACGTCGAAGGTGAAGACGTTCAAGCCGAAGCGGTGATCCGAGCCGGGAGCCGGGAGCCGGGAGCCGATAAAACGGTTGAGCGCAGGGCCGGCGTCAGGACGCGCCCCGCAGCCCACCTGCCGCGGTGCCATCCCGCCAGTGCGCCAGCCAGAAGTTGCGCGCGACGAGCGGAGCGAAAACAACAAGCCCAGCCATATTCGCCAGCGGCTCGGCGGGCCAGATCATGGCCACGCCAAGCACGGCCAGTGCCATCCGCTCCACCACTGTCAGCGGCGCCTCCAGATGGCCCTGCAGCGCACCGGACAGCGCATAGAGCGCCGGCAGCGCAAAGCCCATCACCCACGCCACTTCGCCCACCGTTCCCCCGATCAATGGCGTGTAGGCAAACAGGATCGGCACCAGATAAAGCCCCTTGGCCACCTTCCAGGATTGCACGCCTGTTGCCATGGCCGGCGTCTTGGCGATCGCCGCTGCCGTGAAGGCGGCAAGGCAAACGGGCGGTGTGACGTTTGAATCCTGGCTCAGCCAGAAGATGATCAGGTGTGCCGACAGCAGCGCAAAGGTCAGCGTCTGCGGATCGACGACCGCATCGCGGATGGTGCCGGCAAGGTCGATCGGGATGGCATCGACGAGCGCGCGTGCCGCCTCAGTGCTCATCGGGCCCGCCAGCTGCACAAGTGCGTCGGGCGACGCGAGCGCGAACAACGCCTTTGCCTCGTCGGGCACCGTGCCGCTCGCGATGGCGTTGACGAGATGCGTGTCGGCGATGAGGCCATAGAGCGCCGGCGCCGACAGGGTCCCCAGCACGATGTAGGCCGCTGTCCCCGGCAACCCCATGCCGCGCGCCAGTGAGGCCAGCGCCACCAGCGCGCTCGCGCACAACAGGCTGTTGCCCGCCC
>CAZGNQ010000064.1:0-4311 GCA_964527285.1 uncultured Hyphomicrobiales bacterium
AGCCCATGCGCCTTACCATCGAGCGTAGTTAACTCTTGCGGGCGCTCAGCCACGTCGCGTGCGTGGGGGAGCGGCGTACGACGATCCCGATCCTCTCGAACCTGTTGCTGCGCACCGACGACGCTGCGTTGGAGATCAAGGGCACCGACCTTGAGCGTGAAGTGGTTGAGCGCGCGCCGGCCCAGGTCGATCAGCCGGGCGCGACGACCGTCTCTGCCCACCTGCTCTATGACATCGTTCGTAAACTGTCGGACGGCACACAGATCCGGCTGGAAGCGGAAGGCGAACAGCAGCGCCTGCTCATCGAGTGCGGCAACTCCAGCTTCTTTCTGCCGATGCTGAGCGCGGGCGATTTCCCCGATCTGACGGCGGGTGAGCTGCCGCACCGGTTTGAAGTCGAGGCGCGCGAACTGCGTCGATTGATCGAGAAAACCAAGTTCGCGATTTCGACGGAGGAGACGCGGTACTACCTGACCGGTATCTACTTTCACTCCATCGACGGTGAGGAGGGTCCCCAGCTGCGGGCCGTCGCCACCGATGGGCATCGCCTCGCCCAGGTCGAAACGCCGATGCCGGATGCGATGGCAGACCTGCCAGGGGTGATCGTGCCGCGCAAAACCGTGTTGGAGCTGGCGCGCCTCATTGAGGACCGGTCGGCCCCGGTTGAGGTCGCCCTGTCCGAAACGCGCATTCAGTTCGTCACCGGCACCGTGGTGATGACGTCCAAGCTGATTGACGGCACGTTCCCGGATTACACCCGCGTGATCCCGCATGCCAACGACAAGCACATGGTGATCGCCAAGCAACCGTTTGCAACCGCTGTTGACCGTGTTTCGACCGTTTCGGCGGACCGCGGGCGCGCCGTAAAGCTCACGCTGCGCGATACATCCCTCACGTTTTCTGTGTTCAACCCGGACGGGGGCAGTGCGACGGAGCAGATGGAGGTGGGCTACGAGGGAGAGCCCCTGGAAATCGGCTTCAACGCGCGTTATCTGCTTGATATTGCACAGCAGATCGACGGCGACAGCGCGGAGTTCCGCCTCGCCGATGCCGGTTCGCCCACGATCATCCAGGACGTGAACGACGTGTCGGCGCTCTACGTTCTGATGCCCATGCGCGTCTAGGTGCGTCGCCCGCTGTCGGCGGACGGGCGCGTGCGTGCAGGGCTCATCTGCGGACGAGGTTGGAACCATCACCGTGTCACCATCGCGATCGGTCTGGATCGAGCGGCTGACCCTGTCGAATTTCCGCAACTACATCAGCGCTCAGCTCGATCTGGATGACCGGTGCGTTGTTGTGCTGGGCCTCAATGGTGCGGGCAAAACTAACCTGCTTGAGGCCGTGTCCTTTCTGGCGCCGGGGCAGGGATTGCGCCGCGCCACGCTGTCGGACCTGGCCCGCCTGACGCCAGCATCGCGGGCGGCAGCAAGCGCCGCGGCTGCATCGGAGCACAACTCCTCACGGAATAAAGGGCCTGGCGCGCCGATGGCCACATCCACGGTGCACAATACGGGCTGGTCCATCCACGCACGATTGCACGGCGCATGCGGGCCAGTGGAGATCGGGACGGGGCTTGATGGCGGGCCCGGGAAACCATCAGCGCGCACCGGACGCATTGTCCGCATCGATCGCAAGCCCGCGCGCGGTTCCGGCGCCCTGTCGGACCACGTCGATATGGTCTGGCTGACGCCCGCGATGGACGGTCTCTTCACCGGTCCATCGGCGGATCGTCGCCGCTTCCTGGATCGGCTCGTTCTGTGCTTCGACCCGCAATATCGCACGCCGGCAGCCGCATTCGAGCGGGCGATGCGCCAGCGCAATCGGTTGCTGGACCAAGAAAGCGTGCCGGCTCTGCAGTGCGAGGCGCTTGAGCACCAGATGGCCGAAGCGGGTGCACGGGTGGTGGTGACCCGCCACGGCGCGTTGGAGGGGTTGCGTGCTGCGATCGCGGCGCGGCGCGACCGGATGGATGGCTCTCCCTTTGCGTGGGCAGATGTTGGACTGGCTGGCGAGATTGACGACTGGCTGGCCGACACCGGCGATGACGCGGCCGCACTGGCCGAGCGATACTTTTCGCATCTGCGCGAGACCCGTCGCCGCGACATCGCTGCCGGGCGCACACTCCTGGGCCCGCATCGCACGGATCTTGTCGTCCACCATGGTCCCAAGGCGCTGCCGGCGGCGGTGTGTTCAACCGGCGAGCAGAAGGCGTTGCTGGTCAATCTTGTGCTCGCCCATGCCGCGATGGTGGCCGAACGCCGGGCAGGTCAGGCACCGATCCTGCTGCTGGATGAGATTGCCGCGCATTTTGATGAGACGCGTCGGGTTGCGCTGTTCGATGAGCTGATCGCGCTGGGGACGCAGGCGTGGATGACGGGCACTGACGCCCATGCCTTCGCGCATCTCGGGCGCTCGGCGCAGGTGCTCCATGTGGAGAATGGCATTGCGGAGCCCCGCACCGGCGCTTTGTAGGGCCGGCTCGAATACAACCCAGGCGTGTTGTTTTGCGGTGCCGAGACACCCCTTTTTGTGGGTTTTCGCCGAGGGAGCGAAAAGCCGCCACAGACGGTCCGCAAGGATCGCATAAATCACTGTAAATAAATGACTATTTCTTCGTGCAAGGCGTGCTTAAATGCCCGGTTTGTGCTACCAATATGCGGTGAGTTTTTGTGCGTGTGGCTAGGCCGGTATGCACCCGCAGCGCGTGCGCGGGGCCTACGGTGCACAGGGCCGTGCGACGGCGGTGCACAGGCTTGAAATTTTGGCCACACGATTTGTGCCGCATCACTGAGACGAGACAGGCAATGATGGAAGAATCGGCTTCGGCAGCAGAAGCGGCGGAGGAATACGGTGCGGACTCGATCCGGGTCCTCAAAGGGCTTGATGCCGTCCGTAAGCGACCGGGCATGTACATCGGCGATACGGACGACGGCTCCGGCCTGCACCACATGGTTTATGAGGTGGTGGACAACGCCATCGATGAGGCATTGGCGGGATATTGCGATCTCGTTTCCGTGATCCTCAACGCCGATGGCTCGGTCACGGTGAGCGACAATGGCCGCGGCATTCCCACGGACATTCACCATGAGGAGGGTGTGTCGGCCGCCGAGGTTATAATGACCCAGCTCCACGCGGGAGGAAAATTCGACCAGAACTCCTACAAGGTGTCCGGCGGGCTGCATGGCGTGGGCGTTTCAGTGGTCAACGCGCTGTCCACCGAGCTCAAGCTGCGCATCTGGCGCAGCGGGCGCGAGCACACGATGGTCTTTGAGCATGGGGTCGCAGTGGCGCCGTTGGCGGACGTCGGCCCGGCGGACGGAAAATCGGGCACTGAGGTGACATTCGCGCCAAGCTCGGACACGTTCACCATGACGACCTTCAGCTACGAGACGCTGGAGCATCGCCTGCGCGAACTCGCCTTCCTCAACTCCGGTGTGCGCATCCTGCTGCGCGACGATCGCAGCGCCGAGCCGAAAGAGGAAACGTTCTTCTACGATGGCGGTCTGGAGGCGTTCGTGCGCTACCTTGATCGCTCGCGCACCGCGGTCCTGGCGCATCCCATCACGCTGACTGCCGAGCGCGACGGCATCACTGTGGATGTCGCCATGTGGTGGAACGATGGCTACCACGAGAATGTGCTCTGCTTCACCAATAACATTCCCCAACGCGACGGTGGCACCCATCTCGCAGGCTTTCGTGCCGCACTGACGCGGGTGATTAACGCCTACGCTAACGAAAGCGGTCTGGCGAAAAAAGAAAAGGTGAACCTGCAGGGCGATGACGCCCGCGAGGGGCTCACGTGCGTTCTGTCGGTCAAGGTGCCTGATCCGAAATTCTCCAGTCAGACCAAAGACAAGCTGGTGTCGTCAGAAGTCCGTCCGATCGTGGAGAACGCTGTCGGCGATGGCCTCGGCCAGTGGTTTGAGGAGCACCCCACCGAAGCAAAGATCATCGGCAAGAAGGTTGCGGAGGCTGCGGCCGCGCGCGAGGCGGCCAAGCGGGCACGGGAGCTGACGCGGCGCAAGGGCGCGCTCGACATCAATAATCTCCCTGGCAAGCTGGCCGAATGCCAGGACCCGAACCCCGCCAACACCGAACTGTTCATCGTGGAGGGCGACTCCGCCGGCGGCTCGGCCAAACAGGGGCGGGACCGGGAGTATCAGGCCGTGCTGCCCATCCGCGGCAAGATCCTGAATGTGGAGCGTGCGCGTTTTGATAAGATGCTGTCCAGCCAGGAGATCGGCACGCTGATCACCGCGCTTGGCGCCGGCATCGGCCGGGACGATTTTGATCTCTCCAAGCTGCGCTATC
>CAZGNQ010000064.1:4321-14478 GCA_964527285.1 uncultured Hyphomicrobiales bacterium
GGCGCACACATTCGCACGCTGTTGCTCACGTTCTTCTACCGCCAGATGCCCCAGCTGATTGAGGGTGGCCATCTCTACATCGCACAGCCGCCGCTCTATAAGGTGACGCGCGGCAAGTCGGAGGCGTACCTCAAGGACCAGAAGGGGCTGGAGAATTATCTCATTGATACCGGCCTCGACGATGCGATCCTGGAGAGCCGTGACGGCTCAGCACGCGCGCGGGCCGATTTGCGCGACGTGGTGGAGCGGGCCCGGCTGTTCACAGGCCAGCTTCAGGGTCTGCACAGCCGCTATGATCCGCGCATCGTTGAGCAGGCTGCGCTGGTCGGTGCGCTGACGCCGGAGGTGCTGGACGCGGGACCGGAAGCGCCAGCCGTCCAGAAGTTGTGCGCACGCCTCGACGCCATCTCCGACGAGTTTGAGCGGGGATGGACGGCACAAGCGCGGCAGGAGCCGGGCGAACCGGCATCTCTCATGCTGGTGCGCGAAGTGCGTGGTGTGAAAGAGGCTCACATCCTCGACCACAGGCTCGCCACCTCTGTGGATGCGCAGAACCTGAACAAGCTCGTCGTGGCCCTGCAGGATGTCTTCGCCGACCCGCCGCTCACGCTGCGCCGGGGCGAAACCACAAAGGCGATCGATGGGCCCGTCACCCTGTTCAATGCGGTTCAGGACCTGGGTCGGAAGGGGATCGTCACGCAACGCTTCAAGGGGCTGGGCGAAATGACCGCCACGCAGCTTTGGGAGACGACACTGGAGCGCGACAGCCGAACGCTGCTTCGCGTGAAGGTCGGTGAGCTGGACGATGCCGACGACATCTTCTCAAAGCTGATGGGTGATGTGGTCGAACCGCGTCGTGACTTCATTCAGCAGAACGCGCTGACCGTGGCGAACCTTGATATCTAGACAGTGTGCGTGCAACTGCTGGCGTCGGCGGGTGACGGCGGGCGGAGGCTTCGCTCGGGCTGTGGGCGAACGGTGATGTACGATCGGGCGGCCCGCCATGGTGAGACAAGTAGGGTTTGACACTGAGGATGCCGTGACGGGGCCATCGCCAGGTGCACAGGTCGCATCAGGCTGGCCCGGGCCACCATCCAGGCGGGGTGTGCGATGGCCGGTCTGATACGCGCAGTTCTGAATATCTTCTTTTCGCTGCTTCTGGGCGTACTGGCGTTCGCACTCTGCGTGCTCTACCAGCCCGACTTCGTGCAGATGCTCCAAGAGCAGGCCGGTGATTTCAAAGTCGTCATTCTCGACATGCTGCGGGATATGGGCTTTGAGACGCAGGTGCGCGTGCTCACCAGTTTCGTCCTGCAGGACGAGCAGTTCGTGCTCATGTTCTTCGTCATCGTCACCCGCGTCGTGATATTCTTCGCATTGGCATTCCTCACGTGGCTGCTTGGCGGTGCCTTCCAGGTGGAAGAAGAGGTGCGCGAACTGGAAGAGATCCGGACCGAGCGCGCCCAGCTTGAAGAAATGCGGGCGCAGATGGTGTCCGAGCGCGAGAGGCTCGACGCAGACCAGAAGGCCTTTGAGGGCGCCAGGCGCGCGAGCGCAACAAGCGCGAAGGCCCAGCTGAACCCAGCCGCTGCCACAACGGGATCAAGCGGTCCCCAGGCAGATGCGGACGGCGAAAGGGATCCATTTCACAATCCCGCAGGCGGAAAGTTGGTCTGATTGCGTGGATTGAGCCTGCCCGGCTTATCCGGAAAGACGAGGCCAACCAACACGCGCTTCTTGTTTGCCGCTCTTCGTATCGCTTCAGGTGGCTCTTGCCTGAAGCCCGCAAATTCTTGGGCCGCCGGTGACCAGCCGAGAGTTGTTATGCTCGCACGTCCTGTGCGCCGGCCATGCGTGGCGCGAAGCGATGAAGCTGGGCGCCGTTGCAGCGCAGCCAGGCCTGAGCCTCATCCATTCGCGGCATCGTTTCTCGCACAAGATCCCAGAAGCGGCTTGAATGGTTCATCTCACGCAGGTGCGCCACCTCATGCGCGGCCACATAGTCCAGCACCAGCGGCTGCGCGAAGATGAGGCGCCAGGAAAACGACAAGGCGCCCGTTGACGAGCAGGAGCCCCAGCGGGTGGCCTGATCACGCAAGGTGATCGACCGATAGCGCAAGCCGAGCGCCTGCGCGTGGCGCTGAACAGCCTCGGACAAGTCGCGTCGTGCCTGCTCGATGAGCCAGCCGCGCAACCGCTTCGGCGCACTTGCCTTGGGGCCTGCGACCATGATCGCAAGCGGTGTTTCGGCGTCGCCGCGCGTCAGGGGGGCCGCCCCGACCCAGATTTGTCCGATGCCGCTCGGCCCGCGTGCCCCGGGTCCTGCGAAACTGATCGTATGTGGGACGCCGCGCAGCGGGATCACGGCGCCGTCCTCCAGCGCAACAACATCGGGCAAGCGGCGCAGCCGCTGGTCGATCCACGTCGCATTCGCTTCAACGAAGCGCGTGGCCTGTCGAATGTTGCAGCCCGGCGGGATGGTGAGCGTCACGCAACGTTTCACCTGGTTGACGCGCAACGTGAGGCGCCGTGCCGAGGGGTGGCGACGCAACTGGATTGGCATGTCAACGCAATCAACCCGCAGTTCGCTGATCCTGCTGGTGCGCCTCGGTTCCCGGAGCGTCATGCGCGTGTCCTGTCCCCTGCGCCGTTCCGGTTGCCGTCTCTGGTCCGTCGGCTTTCATTTTCTTTGAATTTCGACGCCACAGATCCGATGCGCCCGAATTGTGAGGCGGTGCGAGCGTGTGGTGGACGCAAACTATGGGCGATTCAACTCGGACGCGGCAAGGCCAGGTTCGTGCATCTCCGGTGCGCTGTGTCCGATGAGGCCGCATGGGTCATCGCGGGTGGGGTGTCCGCAGATGTATCGCGCTCAGCGACCGCCGTGGCGGCGCACCATCCAAGGTGCAGGCGCCATGGTGAGGGTAAAAAGGGGTGAGCGCGAAAACAGGGGGGAGGGCGCAAAAAAAAGGCCGGGAGCGTGGTCGCCCCGACCCTCGTGGATTGGCTCTCAAGCGCTTGGCCGAAATCACCTTGGCGAACGCGTCAGGTGCCGGACCAACTCTCCCTGACCAACTTTCCCTGGCCCACTCCCCTCACCGCAACTTCAACGGCCTGTTAGAGCGTTTTCCGGCGAAGCGGATTCACGGAGCGGTCCTGGAAAACGCGCAAAAACAACGAGCCAGAGCGGTTGAGGCCAACCGAAGTTCGACGAAAGCGCTCTAGTCGTCGGCCGTCGGATCTTTCGACAACCGCTCCGACGAACGCCGGACAATGCTCGGTGCAAGGCTGAACCAGTCAAGTCCGCTGTAGTCGCCCCACGCCGTCTCAGCCGGGATCGAGCGCAGCTCTTCAGGCAGGTCCAGCGTTTGATCATGCACAGGGCGTTCCTCCGCATGGGGCGGACGGATACCGCGACGGCGCTCATGCTTGCGCACAAATGCGCCAATCCGAGGCAGGATCGCGTTGCGGAACCGCGACCCATTGAAAATACCGTAGTGCCCGACTTGCGGCTGTTCGTAGTGCTCTTTCTTGGAGCTGGCGAGATTGGTGCAAAGGTCGAGCGCGGCGGCGCACTGACCGCGCCCCGTGATGTCATCCTTCTCGCCTTCGATGGTCATGATCGGCACGCGGTGGATGGCCCGCAGATCGACGGGCTCACCCCGGTGCGTCATTTCCCCCTTCGGCAATGCGTGGTTGACGAAGACCGTATCCACCGTTTGCAGGTAGAACTCAGCGTCCAGATCCATCACCGCGAGATACTCATCATAGAACTCGCGGTGCTTGTCGGCGCTGTCGCCATCGCCTTTGACGAGGTTCAGGAAAAGATCCTTGTGGGCCTTGATGTGCCGATCAAGGTTCATGGTCATGAAGCCTGTCAGCTGCAGGAAGCCAGGATAAACGCGTCTTCCACACCCCGGATAGGGCCACGGCACAGTGGTCACCACATTCCGGCGGAACCACTCCGTCCCGCGTTTTTCTGCAAGCAGGTTGACGACAGTCGGGCTGATGCGCGTGTCGATCGGGCCGCCCATCAGGATGACGCTGTCGGGCCGTGTATCACTCTGCTCGGCTTCCAGGCGCGCGACAGCCGCAAGCACCGGCACGGCGGGCTGACAGACGGCCGCGAGGTGCACATCGCCTTCGAAGAACGCGCACAGCTCCTTGATGTAGTCGATGTAGCAGTCGAGCGTGAAGTTGCCTTGCGACAGCGACACGTCGCGCGCGTCGGTCCAATCCGTGATGAACACTTCATGGTCTGGCAGGAAGGATTCCACCGTCCCGCGCAAAAGCGTCGCGTAATGGCCGCTCATCGGCGCGACGAGCAGGATGTTCGGGTCCCGTTTCGCCTTGGCTGCCGATACGCCACGTTTGAAGTGGACCAGGCGGCCGTAGGGGCGCTCCCAAAGCACTTCTTCCGTCACGCCGACTGTGCGCCCGTCGACCACCGTTTCATCGATGCCGAACTCCGGCTTCGGGTAGCGTCGCGTCGTGCGTTCAAAGACTTCGCAGGCGGCTGATGTTCCACGCCCCACCATGGTCTGGGACCATGGGTTGAAGGGGTGATCGAAAAACATTTTCGTACTATAGCAGGCCGCGCGCGCGGGTCGTACCGCTGCATGGCCCAGTTCATACCAAGAATAAAGCATTCCCCTCGTCCCCTTTCAGCCCCGCTGGACCTCGTGGCGGCAGACGGCGGTTTCCGGTGCGTCATCACAGACGTTGTTGTTGTTATGATTAAGCTGTTGGTTACCGAAGGTTGCCTGACTGTTGAGTGTGGATTGTATTCAGTTTGCCATAAACCATTCTTTCGGCGGACGATCGCACGCGCCGCCGCCGTCTTCAGCCTAGCAAGAGTCGCCTCGGACGGACGCGAACCATCACGATTGATGTGGTGGCGTGTTGCGAGTTCGCATCAAGGACCGTGATCACGTTGCCGTGGATGTGGGACGAGCGTCAAGCCCGCGCCCGACTGATTCTACGCCGGCGGGCCTTTCGGCCGTGTTCACAGCGCGGGATTGATGCCTGAAGATTTCAAAAAAGGTAAATAATTCAGAGGGCGCGAGGTAAGTCGAGGCTATGCTGCGACGCAGCGCAAAAAATTGTGCAATGCAGCATTGCGTGTCGCGCTGATGCCTGTTGCTCCGGCTCGTTGTGCGTCAGGTTGACGCGGCTAGCGTTGCGCGTAGCTCCGCTGCAAGCTGTGTGGCTGTGATGCCATAACGGAAATGGCGGAGGTAGCGCCCATCTCGATCCATCAGATAAAGGTAGGCGCTGTGGTCCAAGGTGTATGCGTCGGGCGCATCTTCGTCGGCGACCTTGGCGTAATATACCCGGTAGGCTGACGCCGCTGCGCGGATCTGCTCAGGCGTTCCTGTCAACGCGGTGATGCGGGGGTCGAACGCCGGAACATACTCTGCGAGCGCCTCGGCAGTATCGCGCTCCGGATCGATCGTGATGAAAAGCGGCGCAAGCTGCTCGGCCTCAGACGGCGTGAGCGCGTTGAGCGCACCGGCCATCACCTGCAGCTCGGTGGGGCAGATGTCAGGGCAGTGCGTGAAGCCGAACATGACCAGCATATAGCGGCCAGCGTAGTCCTGCTCGGTGACCGAAGCGCCAGTGTGATCGGTCAATTGGAACGGACCACCGACGAGCGCTTGCCCCGTTGAGCGCACGCTGCCTTGCGGCGGTGTTTGGGTGGAGAGATGAAGACCGACGGCGATTGCGGCGCCCAGTGCAAGCCCGGCCACGGTGATCAGCAGTGTTCTCACGACAGCACACTCCTTCCAGGTTCGATCAAGCCGCGTGCCCGACCTCAAGAAAACGCTCAGTTTCTCTCATCAAGCTGGCGAGTTGGCGCGTTTGATAACATGCGGGCCTTTGAAGCAATCAGGCCCGACGGGTATCGGCCGTGATCACGTCGCGTGCGGACACGCCGTTGAGACCGGGGAGGCAGAGCAAGGCCGCCAGTGAGCGAGATGATCCAAGTCGTGGAGGAAGACCGCCGGCCGCCGCCATTGCTGACCCAACGGGTCGAGCGATCACCGTATCAGTTGCGTCTCGTGACGCTCACCCGGCTGCGTTGGGTGGCGATCATGGGACAGCTCGCCACCGTCGTTTTCGTACACGCCGTCCTTGGCTTTTCGTTCCCTGTCAACTTGTGCCTGGGGCTCATTGCGTTGGCGGCATGGGCCAACATCGTGCTGCGCATCCGCTTCCCGTCGCGCCATCGCATTTCGCCCCTGTTCGGCGCGCTTATGGTTGCGTTTGACACATTGCAGCTTGCGGGCCTGCTTTACCTCACCGGCGGCATCCTCAATCCGTTTGTCTTCCTGCTCATTGCGCCGGTCACCGTGGCGGCCGCGACGCTGCCCGCCCGCATGACGATCACCGTCGGCCTGCTGTCCGCGGCGTGCGCTGTCCTGCTCAGCCTGTGGCATTTGCCGCTGCCCTGGTACGCCGGTGAGACGTTCGATCTGCCGTCGCATTACCGCTACGGCATTCTCGCTTCGGTCATTTGTGGCGCTGCCTTCATCGGTTTCTATGCCCATCGCCTGGCGGCTGAGGCCCAGTTGATGACGGATGCGCTGGCCGCGGCTGAGCACGTGCTCGCACGCGAGCACCGCTTGCAGAGCCTGGATGGCCTCGCGGCGGCGGCCGCGCACGAGTTGGGCACGCCGCTTTCAACGATCACGGTGATCGCGCGGGAGTTGGAGCGCTCGCTTGATCCCGACAGCGGGCTGGCCAGCGATGTGCGTCTGTTGCGCGAGCAGAGCCAACGCTGCCGCGAAATCCTCAACACGCTGACCCGCCGCTCCGGTGAGGCAGATCCCCTGCACTCCATCCTGCCCGTCTCGCACCTGATCGACGAGGTGCTGGAGCCCCATCGCGGTGACGCCAAGTCCGTCGCGGTGGATACGGCCCCGCGCGATGGCGCCACTGGCGAGGCGCGCGCTGAGCCGAGCTGCGTGCGCAATGCCGGGATGATTTATGGCCTGACCAATATCATCGATAACGCCGTTGATTTCAGCAAATCGCACGTCGAAGTTGTCGCCCGATGGGATAAAAAACGTGTTCAGATCGTTGTTTCGGACGATGGGCCTGGATTTGATCTGAACATTATGGAGCGATTGGGCGAGCCGTTCGTCACGTCGAGGCCGGCAAACAGTTATGATACCGATGCCGGGCGTTCATCTGGCCTGGGGCTGGGGTTCTTTATTGCCAAAACACTGCTGGAGCGCACCGGGGCAGAAATTGATTTGGCCAATCGACCTGCGCCGGACCAGGGCGCCGTGGTTGCAATCACATGGTCACGTCGGGATTTTGAATTTTCCGACATGGTGGACGACGAGCCGCGCACTGAACCGCTGCTGCAGGCCACCGCGTAGTGAATTGCAAATGCGGTGTGATTGGGCCATATTCGAACGGCTTAGAACAAAAGATGGACGGCCTGCGGTGTGGGCCTCACCTTCTCCAAGCGCCGCAAGACCGAAGTCGGGGGTTCGCCCTCAGGGAGAAGAAAACGTGGGACAGGCTATCAACGTCAACGAACTGCCGGACCGTTCGCTGATCCTGGTGGAGGATGACCGGGCGTTCATGACGCGCATGGCGCGTGCGTTGGAGGCGCGCGGCTTCGACGTGCGCACAGCACAGAGCGTGGCCGACGGAATGGGGGAAGTCCATGCGCAGCCGCCGGCCTACGCCGTGGTCGACATGCGGCTTGAGGACGGCAGCGGCCTTGATGTCATTGAGGAATTGTCGCGGGTGCGCCCGGACGCGCGCTCCATCGTGCTGACCGGTTATGGCAACATCGCCACCGCGGTGAACGCGGTGAAGATGGGCGCGGTCGATTACCTCGCCAAGCCCGCAGATGCCGACGACGTGTGCAGCGCTCTTCTGGCAGAGCCCGATGCCAAGGCCCCCCCGCCGGAGAACCCGATGTCGGCCGACCGGGTGCGGTGGGAGCACATCCAACGCGTCTATGAGCTGTGCAATCGCAATGTGTCCGAGACGGCGCGGCGGCTGAACATGCACCGTCGGACGCTGCAACGCATTCTGGCCAAGCGCGCCCCGCGCTAACAGCTGGCCAAGCGCGCCCCGCGCACATTGCTGGCCATGCGCGCACTGCACTAATGGGCTGGCCGTCGTGAGCCGCGGAGCGGAAACAGTTGCTGGCGGCGATCACGGGCGTGACCCGGCGCCTGCCACTATCTCTGGCGTCTTTCTGCTCGCAAGAAAGACAGCTATTCGTGCCGCTCGTCGTCCCACCCGGCGCCGCGACATTTCGTCACGCCATTGCAAAGCGTGAGGCGGTATGCGGCCGGTCCGCGTCCTTTGTCGCTTCCAGAGTGCATAATCGCGGCGATGGAAGCGATCAGTTTAATCCGCACCAAACTCAGGATCATTGATCCGTTGCAATCGCTGGCACGCATGCCGCGCAATATCACGCAACAATGCGGATCGGCGCGCGCCCGCCATTTTTTCACGCGGTGCCTCGCGAAGAACCTCCGCATCGAAACGATCGGCGCAAATCAGACCGGCCTCCCCGGGAATGAGTTCGCGCGGGAAATCTGAATCCACCGCGAAATAAAAGCGATCGCAGAATGGCCTATATTCCGGCCACTTTCCGTCGGTGAGAAAATCCTGACGGCAGCTTTTGATCTCGATGATCGAGATCTCGCCCCGGTGGTGCACAGCGATCAGATCCGCCCGACGACCGTTGGACAATGTGAACTCACTGAGCGCGCTGGCCCCCATTCTATGGAGCAAGCGTGCCGTCCCGCGCGCGATGTCCAACGCCGCCTGCGACTGCCGACCGTCGAGCGGCGCCTGGGGGCCACCAGCATGAAGCCGCGGCGCGCTGCGGGTCAATCCGCCGGCGCGTCCCTGAGCAGCGCCGCTCGGCGGCGCCCCGTTCACATCGCGGGGGCCCGCCGCCGGATCAATCATCCTGTCATTGGGGTCCATCATCACCGGCGCTCCGACGGGCGGGCCATTAGAGGAAGCTGTAGGGATCGATGTCGATATGGATGCGCACATCGGAGGAAAAGCGGGGCGTGCGTGCCAACCAGGCGCGCATGAAGCCCTGCAGATCACCGTCGCGTGGCGCACGAACCAGCAGTCTGAAGCGGTGGCGCCCCCGCACGACGGCAATTGGCGCCTCCACGGGCCCCAGCACCTCGATATGGTTCCAGCGCTGCTGTCCTTCTTGCCCGCCACGATCGTCGGCAACGGACTGGCTTGTGTCAAACCGGTCGAGCGAGGGCGCGACGGCCGTCAGATCATAAGCGGCCGTCTCGGCCTCGTGGCGATCGCGCGCCGAGACGATCACGGCGGCCAGCCGCCCAAACGGCGGCATCATGGCGGACTGGCGTGCTGCGATCTCCGCATCGATGAAAGCCTCCCGGTCGCCGCGGACGATGGCGTCCATCACCGGGTGCTCCGGCATGTGGGTCTGAATGAGCCCTCGCCCTTTTCGCCCCTCGCGGCCCGCACGCCCTGTCACCTGGTGCATGAGCTGATAGGTCCGCTCCGCCGCGCGCGGATCGCTGGTGCTCAGCCCCAGGTCACCGTCCACGATGCCCACCAGGGTCAGGTCGGGGAAGTGGTGGCCCTTCGCGACAATCTGGGTGCCGATGATGATGTCCACCTCGCCGGCCAGAATTTTGTCCAGCACGTTGCGCATCTCGGTGATGCCGGCGATCAGGTCGCTGGAGAGCAGCGCCAGCCGCGCATCGGGGAAGGTCTCTGCCACCTCCTCCTGAATGCGCTCAACGCCCGGCCCACAAGCCGTCAGACTGTCAACGTCGCCGCACTGGATGCAGTGCTTGGGCAGCGGCGTTGCAAAACCGCAGTGGTGGCAGGTGAGGCGCGCGCGGAAGCGGTGCTCCACCAGCCAGGCGGAGCATTGCGGGCACATGATGCGGTGGCCGCACGAGCGGCACAGGGTGAGGGGCGCATAGCCCCGCCGGTTGAGGAACAAGAGGCTTTGTGCCCCACTCGCCATGGTCTCAGCCACCGCCTCGATAAGCGGTGGAGACAACCAGCGGCCCTGCTCCGGCTTGTCCGCGCGCAGATCGATCGCTGCCACGTCAGGCAGTTCCGCCGCGGAGAAGCGGTGCGTCAGCCGCACCCAGCCATAGCGCCCGATGCGCGCG
>CAZGNQ010000065.1:0-8240 GCA_964527285.1 uncultured Hyphomicrobiales bacterium
GGGGCTCGCAATTTCCATCCATGAGTTGCTGCCATGGGGCCCGCAGACGTGGCGCAACATCGCCTGGCTCGAATTGGAGCAGGGCCGCACGGGCGGCGACACATCCCCCCGTGTCGAGGCGTTCTGCGAGGCCCTCCAGCGCGATGGCTCGCTCGCACAGCTGGCCGCGCTGCCTTTTTATTGCACCGAGCTGTTGCGCATCGCCAAGGACGACAGGGCACCGCCGCACACCGATCTGCAGCTTCTGGAGATGATGGTCCAGCGCATGCTGGAGCGCGAGCACGGCAAGAACATCTTCGATTGGGATGACTTCATCGACCTGGACGAGGCGGCCGCGCAGCTTCTGGCGCAGCGCGATGCGGGCTCGCGCGAAGCCGCCGCCATCATCCACGGGGCCGACAACCGCTCCGCATTGCGCGCTGCCCTGAGCGAGCCACTTGACCAATTGGGCCGGGACAACCTGCTGGAGCTGGTTGGCGCGATGGCCCACTTCGTCACGCGCACACCACCGCAGCACGCAGGCGAGCCGGCCCTGACGACGGACGTCATCCGCGATTACTTCGCCACGGGTTTTATCTCCAGCGACCTGGGGCAGGCCGACATTGAGCGCGTCTCAACTGTGCTGGTCCAGTTTGCATTTCTGGGAGCCGGGCGCGCCAAGGGCGGCATTGATTTCTCCCAGCCGATCATCGCCGACTATCTCGCCGCGCGGTATGCCATGCATCTGCTCGCCACCGAGGCGCGACGCGCTTCCAGCGAAGGGCTGCGCCCGATGCTCTCTGATGGAACGCGCGCTGTTACGGCCTTCGCTGCGGCCATCGGCACCGTGGCCATGGAGCCCTACGGCGTCTTCCACCGCGCGCTGTCTGCCTTTCTGT
Source organism: uncultured Hyphomicrobiales bacterium (assembly GCA_964527285.1). GTDB lineage: Bacteria > Pseudomonadota > Alphaproteobacteria > Rhizobiales > CAZGNQ01 > CAZGNQ01. The sequence continues at coordinate 879 of CAZGNQ010000065.1, forward strand.
CGCGCGATGCGGAGACATCGGCATGGCTGACTGGGCTGGGACAGACGCCTGGTTTCAACGCCCAGAGTTCAGACCACGTCCTGGATGCCTACACGCTGCTGATGTCGCGCCCGCACTGAGCTGTGCGCCGCAAAGCCTGACGCAGGCGGTAACGGTGGGCACGGCCGACAGACCGTCGGGCGATCCGCCGCCCGAACGAACGGGCCGTCTGGCGCTCCACGCAAATCAACCGTCTGGCAAGCGACCGATCCGGTTCAGCGCACCACCGCAAGATCCGTCAGGGAGAAGCCAATCGAGCGGAACGAGGTGACAAGCTCATCCTTGTTCATCGCCAGGAAGTAGTGGTGATCCTCCGACGTTGCACAGGACTTGAGCATGGTGATCACGTCAGCATCGTTCAGCTCGTAGCCAACAGTGTAAATTTCCAGCCCAGCCGCCTTCATGTCCGTGCACAACTGCACCGCTTGCTCGGCCGACGTTCCAACACCGTCGTCGCCATTGTACTGGGTGTTGTAGATGCCATCCGTCATCAGGATGGCCACCTTGCGCACCTTGTCATCGTCATATGCCGATGGCTTGCTTTCCGTCGGCCAGACGTCAAGCCAATCGGGATCGAGCAGATGGCCCGTCCACGCCGTTCCCAAGTGGCCAGCGGTGTGGCCGTAGGCCTCAAAAAGGTCGATCTGATCCTTCAACACATCACGATCACGCGTGAGGGGTACGATCTCGGAATACGCTCCCATGCATTTGCGTTTGGCCCGCCCGCCGTCGCCACGACGCTCGTCGAAGGGCGCAAAATAGGCAGACGTCAGCGCCGGCACCCCGGCTTCAAATGCATTGCCGGGCCGCTCCACCACACAGGATGAAAACTCCTTTTTCGCCCAGCCTGGATTGTTGGTGCACAGCGACGCAAGGTCGCCAGCATCCGTAACATAGCACGCGTCCTTCCAGGTATTGCTGTCTGCCAGTGTTCTGCCCGTTACAGTCTCAAAATAATCGCCGACGTTTACAGCGTGTGCAAACGGGACAAGCGCGACGCGGTTGTTCGCATCATCGACGGTGTTATTAATGCCCAGGACGATATCGACCAATTCTTTGGAGGCGTACTGCATGATCTCCATTTTGGTCTCGGTCGCGCCCGAGGCGATGTCCCCCATCGAGCCGGTGACGTCGAGCATGACGGCGACTTCAAGATCACGCCCGTCGCTTTGGCGAGAAATGCCCACCGTGCTGCCGGTCCCGATGTCCATCGTGCGCTGATTGGCGATTTGCATGATCGCAGTGTCCTGCGTTGTCGACAGGTTCACCGAAATCGAGCTGCTCGCCACCATCACGTCCACATCGGCCGTCACCTCATCAGGGTTGTACCCCTTGTCGATCAACAGCTTGTCTATAAAGCTCTCCACCAAGAGTTTGACCGCGTCCTTATTGGCGCCGAGCTGATATTCCCGCCCGCCATAAATCGCTGCACTGTCGGCAATCTGCTGAAAATCAACTTTCGTGCGTTGACCGCGGCCGTAGTCCACTGACAGGCCTGCCATCAGAAAAATCGTGACGATCGTCAATCCGAAGAGAATGGCGATGGTGCCATCGTCTTCGCGAACAAATGAGGCGATGAGCTTCTTCATCTTTGCGCGCCTGATGTTTAGCAGGCCGCACATTCCAGAATGCGCGTCCCACGTTGCAACCCAAGAGCATCGACATTGCCTCAAATTTCAGCAATGACCAATGCGCTTGATGGCGCATTAAGAAATCCAACCAATCCGTAATATTAAGAAAGGCTTTGCGCCGCATCAAAATCTGACATTTCAGCATGGGCCGAGCGGCGAAAACCGACAATCGCGAAGAAACAAATAACATTGATCAGGGCTTAATCGGTGCCCCATTGCGCATCATGACCATGCGGCCAGCATTGCTTGCGCGTTCGATCGACATGCGTTTTGGGGCGTATAACGAGATTTGCCGGATCGTCATGGCGCTGCGCTGCGAAAAAAAACTCTTATAATCCTTACTATGCGCGCACACCTTTAACGCGCCAACAAAATCCGTAAATGTGGCTTGAACAACCGGTTAGGACACAGCAACGTTTTGGTAACGCAAAAGGCCTTTTTTCCGCGCCGGTCAGGCGTGGCTAGCGGGCGTTACACTATGGCACGCCAGACGGACCCGGCCGTTCACAATGGCACAAGACAGTGGCGCGGCCGTGTCGCGATCCCTCGCCCCTCAGGCCGCCGTCTTTTCAAGCACCGTGCAGATCTCACCGACAACGCGTTTGATCACCGCCGCATCGTCGCCTTCCGCCATAACGCGGATCACGGGCTCCGTGCCCGAAGGCCGGATCACAAGGCGCCCCTTGCTGCCCAGGACACCCCGCGCCTCTTCGATGGCCGATTTGACTTTCTGGTCTTCCAGCGGCTTGCCGGAACGATAACGCACATTGCGCAGGAGCTGCGGCAAGGGCTCAAAGCGGTGGCAAACGTCGGAGATCGGCCGCTGCTCCTGAGCCAGCACAGCCATGATCTGCAGGGCCGAGACGAGGCCATCCCCCGTTGTTGCATAGTCCGAAATCACGATGTGGCCCGACTGCTCGCCGCCAACGTTGAAGCCATGCTTGCGCATGTGCTCAACCACATAGCGGTCGCCGACCGGCGTGCGCTCCAGCGTCAACCCGATCGAGGCCAGGTAGCGCTCCAACCCCAAGTTGGACATCACCGTCGCCACGATGCCGTTTTTCGACAGCCGGCCCCGGCGTTTCCAGCTTTCCGCGATGACCGCCATCAGTTGGTCGCCATCGATAATCTGGCCGTTTTCGTCGACGATGATCACACGATCAGCGTCACCGTCGAGCGCAATGCCGATATCTGCGCGCACCTCGCGCACCTTGCTGCAGAGCAGCTGTGGCGCGGTGGAGCCGCAATTCTTGTTGATGTTCGTTCCGTCCGGGTCGACGCCGATGGAGATGACCTCTGCGCCAAGCTCCCAAAGCGCGAGCGGGGCCACCTTGTAGCCGGCGCCATTGGCACAATCGATCACCACACGCAGACCCTCGAAACTGAGGTTGCGCGGCAAAGTGCGCTTGGCAAACTCGATGTAGCGTTCCTGGGCGCTGTCCACGCGCCGGGCCCGGCCTATCCGCCCGGCATCGGCCAGCATGGTCTCGGCGCCTTCATCCATCAGCGCCTCAATGCTCAATTCCGTTTCATCGGACAGCTTAAAACCGTCGGGCCCGAAGAGCTTGATCCCATTGTCCTCAAACGGGTTGTGCGAGGCGGAAATCATCACACCCAGGTCGGCACGCAATGAGCGCGTCAGCATCGCGACGGCCGGCGTGGGCATCGGCCCCAGCAGGAAAACGTCCATGCCCACCGCCGTGAAGCCGGAAACAAGCGCGCTTTCGATCATGTAACCGGAAAGACGCGTGTCCTTGCCGATCACAACACGGTGCCGGTGGTCTCCGTTCTTGAAGATCTTGCCGGCTGCCATGCCGACCCGCAGCGCAATCTCGGACGTCATGGGCGCGGCGTTCGCCCGTCCACGGATGCCATCTGTGCCAAAATACTTGCGTGACATGGATGCCCACACCCCTTGGTTCGCCCACCCGCTCCTGCACGGGCCCGTGGCTTATCCTGCGCCATCCCCGCAGACGGCTTGAACGGCCTCGAGGTGCAGACCGCGTGCCGCTCATCCCTCAGCCATGCTCATTCGCTGACAGCGGTGGCAATGCAAGACCATCGCGGATTCGCACACGAACGCGGCCGTCACATGTTGTTTTCAACTGTTACCGGAAGTCACGCGGGCACGGACACGCTGCAGGGCCGGCAAGTGCTCAAGCGCCGTGGTGGGCTGGCGCCAGGATCTCCAGCGCCTGCGCATGCAGGTCACTGTGGGCGGCTGCGATGATGCGCCCGCCTCCGGCCGGCGAGCCACCCTCCCACGTTGTCACCGTGCCGCCCGCCTGCTCGATGATCGGCACAAGCGCGACGATATCGTAGGGCGCCAGACCGCACTCCACCACCAGGTCCAGATGGCCCGCCGCCAGCATCGCATAGGCATAGCAATCCAGGCCAAACCGCGTGAGCTGCACCCGCGAACGCAACCGGGCGAAAGCGTCCGCTGCCGCCCCTTCGCCAAAGAGTGAGGGGTCGGTGGTGGCCATGCGGGCGCCCGACAGCGTGGATGTGGAGCGGGTGCGCAGGATGGAGAACGCCCCCTTACCGTCGCCTTCAACATCATTGTTCACGTCATCCTGGCGCGCGAGCGCTGCCGCCTTATCCCGACGCCAGGCCCCGGCATCCATCGTTAGCCAGCTGCCGCTGCCATCGGACCAGAACCGTTCCCCCGTAAATGGCTGTACCATGATACCGGCTGCGGGCTTTCCATCCACGGACACGCCAATCAGCACGCCCCACGTCGGCGCGCCGACAATAAATGCGCGTGTGCCGTCAATCGGGTCGATCACCCACTGGAACCGGCCTTGCCTGTTCTCGCTGGAAAACTCCTCACCGACGACACCATGGTCCGGGAGGTGACGCGCCAAGTGATCTCTCAGAGCGCGCTCGATTGCGCGATCGGCCTGCGTGACCGGATCATAAGCGGCGCCGACCGCGGCCTTGTTGTGCACCGAGCCCGCCGTACGAAAATGGCGCAACGCGATGGGCACAGCGATGTCGGCAAGGGCGTGGAGCATGTGTTCCACACCATCACGGTCGAACGCGTCTTGCGTTGAGGATGCGGCGGCACTGCTCACGGCCGCGGAATCGGTCTCTTTGGCTTCGGTGTGGGTGGCACTCATGCGGTGTGGCCCCTGGGTATCCAAGTCGTCTGCACTGTCAGCCTACGCAAGTGCCGCCTTGCGCCATTCGGGTGTTCGGACCTCCTGCCGGTCCGCTCAGCCAAACGGCAGGCTCCATCACGCTGGCGTCAAAGCGCTTGTTTACCCGCCTGCCGCGCGCGACCCAATGAGGCAAAGCGTAAGGAGCGGCAATCCGTCTCTCTACCGCGATGCAACACGCAGAGCGGGCAGGGTTCGACCCCCGGCTGCCCGACTAAGGGCGGAGTGAAAGCGGCTGCGCCTAAAAATTAAACAAATTAAATCATGCGCTTAGGACCCAACCCAGGAAGCCTTGTAACGCCTCCCATGCCCGCGACATGCCATGCGCCGGCTGCATAGCAGACACCATTCATCCGATTTAGGCCTAAGAGAGGGTTGATTTGCTGCGGTGCAGCACGCATTCATGGGGAGCGACATCCATGATGTTGCTGCCCTTTTGGGCGTTTCCTCCCTATGACTTTAAGCCGCCGGTTCGCCGGCGGCCTTTTTTTTGCCCGCTGACGCCCACTGTGCCAGCCCAGCTCCACGATGCGATGCGGACGGGCCATAGGCGCCCCGTCAGGCCACCGCCTTGACGATCTGCCCATGCCGGGCCGCGCGACGCTCGTCGAACCACCGAACGCTATTCTGCGGCCATCAAACCACCCGTTGACGGACCTGCCAGACGCATCACGTCATCGAACGCCCGTGCCATTGCGCTCGTCAGTCGATCGCGCACGGCCGCAAAGGTCGGCAGGCGCTCAAGCGTGCGTTCATCCATGTAAACTTCACGGCTGATCTCAATCTGGATCGCGTGACGCCCAACAGACGGCTTGCCGTAGTGCTCGGTGATGAACCCACCCGCATAGGGCCTGTTCAGCGACACGCTGAACCCGTGCTCCGAGAACGCCTGGGCGAATGCCGACGTCACGAACCCGGCGCAAGACGCACCAAAGCGGTCGCCCAGGATGATCTGCGTGGATCGCTCACCCCATTCGCTCAGGTTGTAGGACGGCATCGAGTGACAGTCGACGACCACGCTGAAGCCGTGGACTTCGGTCGCTGCATCACTCAGCCGGCGCAACGTCGCATGATACGGGAAATGCAGCCGTTCGATGCGCTGGAGCGCATCATCGAGCGTGGGTGCGACGCGGTAGATCGGCTCGGCCTCCGCCACCACACGCGCGATGGTCCCCAGTCCGCCAACAACGCGCGCCGAGCGCACATTGGCATAGCTGGGCAGAGGCTCGTGGAAAAGCCGGGGGTCGAGCTCGAACGGTTCCCGGTTCACATCACAGTAGGCCCGCGGGAACCGGGCACTCAGCAGCGGCGCACCAAAATGCGGCACGTCCGCCATGAGCTCTTCGACATAGCAATCCTCGGACTTGCGCAGCGTGTGCGAGTCCAGACGTGACGCCTTCAGGAAGTGCCGGGGGTATGCCCGGCCCGAGTGCGGTGAACTCAGGACGAACGGTGCAATCGCCCCGCGTGGTCCGCGCAGATCAAACGGCGGCGCCAACATGGTGCATTCGCGCACAGTGCAGCGCTGCGGGCAGTCCGTGTGCTGGCACGACTGGCACGGCGTAGCTGCGCTGTGATCTGCGTTCGCGTGTGACGCTCGGTTTCTCGTCATCCGATGCAAGGGCACGTCCCGGTCTGTAGGGCGCTGCAGGCGCAACGCCGGCTTCCAGAGCCGGGCCATGAAGCCGGGCTCTCCAACACTGTGCAAGGGCCAACATGACGATTGTTGGCCGCAGCGGGGACAACCCGGGGGCGGCCAACAGGACGCGCGGCAATCGGCACACGTGCGCACTTTTCGCAGTGCGTCGGCCCTGCTCATGCCCGGATTCTCCGCCGAGTGTGCAGAGAGTTCATCGCAAGTTTACCCTAATGGTGTCTCAATCGCCGGACACGAAAAGAGGGACACGACGCAGTCCGACAGTCGAGGGCGCGTGGAGTATTCGGCCCGAGCCTTGCTTAGTTGCATTGTGCAAACGTCGGCACTGAAGGAATGAAACAATGCAGCGCATCCTGCTGGCCGAAGATGACGGTGCCATGCGCAGCTTCCTGGAGCGCGCACTGGCACGGGCTGGATATGACGTCGAAGCGTTCGATAACGGCGCATCGGCCTACCAGCGCCTGTGCGAGACGCGGTTCGATCTCATCTTGACGGATGTGGTGATGCCGGAAATGGACGGCGTCGAGCTGGCCCGTCGCGCCACGGAGAGCGAGCCAGACCGGCCGGTGATCTTTATCACTGGCTTCGCGGCCGTACGGCTGCATGCGCAGGCCGAGGCCCCGTCCAATGCGACCGTTCTCTCCAAGCCGTTCCATCTGAGCCAGTTGGTTGACGAGGTGCACAGGCTGATGGCCTTGCGGGCCGAGGGCCAATTGGCAAACTGATGGTCGGCTTTTGATGATTGCGATCGCGCAAGGCCACCGCTGGGCTTGAGGCCACGGCGAGGGGAAGCGGCGAACACGGCTCATGTTCGCGTGCCCGCGCCTTGGCGGGTCCTCGCTTGGTGGGGGCCGTTGCCTCGATGCGCCCTTGT
>CAZGNQ010000065.1:8340-14375 GCA_964527285.1 uncultured Hyphomicrobiales bacterium
CGCACCGTCAGTTGTCCGGCGCCGTCACCCCCCGAGCCGTCAGTATAGGCCGCGCCCGGATCGGATCCAGCTGTCGCCCCACACATCGGTGTTGTTGCGACGGCGGCGTTGCTGCGGCTCGGCACGCGCCGAAGGCGCGCCGGTGTCGTAGCCGCCCCAACTGTCCTCGGACCATGCCCCGACGTAGGACGCCGGCGGCTCGTTCTCTGGTTTGAACGCCTCCGTAATCGCGTCCGGATCGCCAGCCGAGGTCCGTTGACCGGTCTTACGGTTGACACGGATCAGTTTGATGCCGGGCGGCTGGCGGAACGGCACGGCGGGCTTGCCGGCAAGCGCCTCTTTCATGAAGTCGCGGAAGATCGGCGATGCCACGGAACCACCTGTCTCGCCTTTGCCCATGGGCTTGGGCGTGTCGTATCCAACGAACACTCCGACCGCGAGGTCAGACGAAAACCCGACAAACCAGGCATCTTTCTCATCGTTCGTGGTGCCGGTCTTGCCGGCAAGTGGCTTGCCGACGGCCTTCACGCGCTTCCCCGTCCCACGCTGGACCACCCCCTCCAGGATGGACACCATCTGGTAGGCAGAATGCGGGTCCACAATCTGGCGCCGGTTGTCGATCAGCTCAGGCTCATCCTGACCGTACCACTCGTCCTGCGCACAACCGTCGCAGGTGCGCGTGTCATGGCGCCAGACGGTGCGCCCACGGCGATCCTGGATCCGGTCGATCAGGGTCGGCTCTATGCGTTTGCCACCGTTGACGAGCATTGCGTAGGCGGCCGTCATGCGCAGAAGGGTCGTCTCTCCAGCCCCCAGTGACATCGAGAGGACCGGCAGCAGATCGTCATAGACGCCAAACCGGCGCGCATAATCCGTGATCAGCGGCATGCCAATGTCCCGTGACAGACGGACGGTCATCAGGTTCTTGGAGCGTTCAATCCCGGTGCGCAACGTTGATGGACCACCGAAGTTGCCACCGTAGTTGGAAGGCTTCCACGGCTCCTTACCCGGCCCCTGATCGATCACGATCGGTGCGTCGAGCACGATGGTCGAGGGCGTGTAGCCGTTGTCCAACGCCGCCGTGTAGATCAGCGGCTTGAACAGCGAACCCGGCTGTCGGCGGGCCTGCACGGCGCGGTCAAACTGGCTGCCGTAAAAGCTGAAACCGCCGACCAGCGCCAGAACGCGGCCCGTGTGTGGATCAATGGCGACGATACCGCCGTCGATCTCCGGCTTCTGCATGAGTTCATACACTGGCACGATGTCGCGGGTGTCGACCTTGTTCACGAAGACCACGTCTCCGCGGCTGACGAGCGACGCCATCCCCTGCGCGCCGGACGGCTTGGCCCACCGCGCCTGCTTCAACGGAATGACACCAACCGTGCGTTCTTCGCCAATACGGCCGTTTTCCAACGTGTTCGGCCGAATGCCAATCCGTGCCTGTGTCTTGTTGGCCTCCAGGACGACGGCCATCGTCCACGGCTCCACGTCGGACGGAAACTCCACGCCCCACAGTGCAGGACCCCAGTCCTCAGCGATGGTCTCAGGCGCCAGAGTGGTGACCGGGCCGCGCCAGGGTTTCGGGCGACGACGATCAAAGGCCACCAGGCCGTTCACCAACGACTTTTTCGCGATGGCCTGCAGTTCCGGATCGAGCGTCGTGCGCACCGAGAGACCGCCGCCGTAGAGACCATCATCTTGATAAATCTCAAGCAATTGGCGCCGCACCTGCTCGGCGAAGAACTCCGCCGCGAAGGTCTGGGTGCCGAACGGGCGCGGGTTCACCCCGAGGTCCGTTGCCCGCGCAGCCTCTGATTGTTCCGGCGAAATGAAGCCGTTGCGCTCCATCTGGCCGATGACCCAATTGCGCCGCTCCACCGCAGCTTCCGTACGGCGGAAGGGGTGGTAGTTGGTCGGTCCCTTGGGCAGTGCGGCGAGATAGGCGGCTTCTGCAATCGTCAGCTCGCGCAGCTCCTTGCCAAAGTAATTGAGGGCCGCCGCCGCAACACCGTAGGAGCGCAAGCCAAGATAGATCTCATTGAGATACAGCTCGAGAAGCTGATCTTTAGAAAAAGCCTGCTCCATGCGCACAGCAAGAATGGCTTCCTTGATCTTGCGGTCGAACGTTTGCTCGCTGCTCAAAAGGAAATTCTTCGCCACCTGCTGCGTGATGGTCGATGCACCGCGCAGGCGCCCCCCCTTCAATTTCTGAAGAATGGCCGCCGCAATGCCACGAAAATCAAGCCCCGGGTGGGTGTAGAAGTTTTTGTCCTCGGCCGACAGATACGCGTTGCGCACCAACTCCGGCACGGCATTGATGGGGACAAAGATCCGCCGCTCGCGCGCATACTCCGCCATGAGGTTGCCGTCCGCCGCATGGACCCGCGTCATCACAGGCGGCTCGTAATTCTGCAGTGCGGTGTAGTCCGGCAGATCATCGGCAATGGAGCTGAGGTAATAGGCAGCGAACGCCGAAACGGCGATAAAGCCCATCACGCCAGCGGTGAAGAAAAAGCCAAGCAGCCGGAAGATATAGCTGTGGTGTTTTTTTGGCGGCTTTATCGGAGGAACGGCAGGGTTCATGATCTGCGTCTCGCAATGCTTGGCCGGGTGATGACACGCGTGCAGCCCGGCTTGGCGTCATGCCTGTCAGCCTGTGCCTGCAGGCCGCGTACCAGTCCAGCGGTTCGACCGACACGCAACGTGGGCCATGCGCGTCCAGTGTCGTCAAGTCCGTTGGAGCAGACCGGGCCGCACTGTCGGCGCTTGGCTTCGGTACGCCTTGGCCAGAACGGCGTGCCCCCAACCCCGGCCCGTGCCAACAAAGACTTACGGCTCCGCGCTTATTATTGTGCCGCGCGCCAGCTGTGAGAATTCTTCTGCACGGCGGAACATCGTCCGGGACCTTCCCCAGTGGAACCGCCAGAGCAGCACACTGGCGCTGGACCCAGGCGCCTCGCCCCCCCCGCAGCTGGAGGATACTCGGAACAGCCCGTCCTCACGATCGGCTCGTGGTCGGCCCCCTTGCGCCCACTCTGGCAACACTGCGAATGTGACAGACCGATGGCCCCTCGCTGACGGGGACGGTGGCGCGGGCTGCGTCCGAAGTAAATGTCAGGCCTGACCGCAACGTGAGAACAACACCACGGCACGCGCTGCTTCGCCAGCGGCTGTTGGCTTTTGAGATCCGCAGCCGGCGGCTCCCAGGTTCGACCGCCAGATATGAACTAGAAGGGCAGTCCAGCAACCTTCGTCTTGAAGTATGTCTCGATGGACGCTGACAGCTTGTCGGCCATGGTCGCGTGCCACGCCGGTGAGCGCAGGTTGCGTTCGTCGTCCGCGTTGCTCAGATAGCCCAGCTCGATCAAGACGGACGGCACGTCAGGCGCCTTCAAGACGACGAACGCCGCCGAGCGATGCGGCCGCTTGTTGAGGCGGACGTCGCCGCGCAGATCCTTGAGCACCTGATCGGCAAACCGGCGCGATCGAACCTTCGTGTCTCGCTGCGCCAGATCAACGAGGATCGAGGCGACAACGTCCTCGGTGGAGTCCAATTCAACACCGGCGATTGTGTCAGACGCATTCTCACTGCGGGCAAGGGCCCGCGCTACCTGGTCGCTTCCACGCTGGGACAACGTGTAGACGGTGGTGCCACGCACGTAATCTCCAACACCCTTTGGCAGGCTGTCGGCGTGGATCGAAACGAACAGGTCCGCTCCGGCGGCGCGCGCGATCTGAACGCGCCGGCGCAACGGCACGAAGACGTCGCTGTCACGCGTCAACACCACCTTGAAGCGACCATGGCGCGAAAGCCGCTCACGCAGGAGGCGCGAGAACTGCAGCGCCACCTGCTTTTCAACGGTGCGCTTGCGCCCAACGGCGCCTCCATCGATGCCGCCATGGCCGGGATCGATTACAACCACTGGCGGCGTGCCTGCGCGTCGTGGCGCACCGACGTCGGGCGACTGCGGCGCCTCCTCTTGAGGCCGCGTGCTGGGCCTGCGACCCGCTGACAGCCGTGCCAACTGGCGACGCGACCTGTCCAGAAGCACTTGGGTGGAAAACGAGGTCGGCGTTGTCGGGACGAGATCAAGCGTCAGCACATGGTGTTCGCCGGCCGCTGCCTTGGCCAAGTTGCTGCGCGCGACCATCGCTGTGCGACCCAGATCAACGACAATCCGCGATTTCCCAGGCGTGTAGCGGCCGGCGCGCACGCCCGTAATGAGATGCACGCCGGCCTGTCTGCCCAACCGAGGCCCGCCCAACCGAGGCACGGCGATATCGGTTTCATCCAACTCGACAACGATCCGGTTTGGCTTCGCCAGTGCGAAGACATCGTAATCGACCTCACTGCCCAGATGGGCGATGAACCGGGTGTAGTTGCCTGCAGAGGCGACCCCGGCGTTCCCAAGGATCACAATGGCGGCCCAGATGCACGCCAGCGCAGCCCGGGATGCGAAGCGGGGACCGCTGCGCTGACGCTGGCCGAAGAGGGGCATGGATGTCGTCACAGGCATCATGTTCTAAGCATCATTCCGCAAGGGGGCCTGGCTTATTGCCGGCTGAGCCAGAGGCGAAGCGGCCCAACAGGGCTGCAACACATCCAGGCGTGTGGCCAAAGCCGCACACTGGTTAACATGTTCTTCAGACTTTTCACTGATCCTATACGATGTGTGCACCAGAAACACGCCCGAACAACGGACTGAGGTCACATGTGTTGCTGCCGGGCCGCTTGCGGTCAGCGCACGATCGATCTATGTGCGAAAAGGCTTGTGCGCAACGATACCGGATCAGGCCGCCACAGGTCATCTGGCGCCCGCTTCCTCATTGAGGGGCGGCGTTGCGATGGCAACGGAAAGAGAATTAACGCGCGCCATCCGTTTGGCTGGCGCCTGAGCTTACAACGTCACCAGCCGCTTGGACGTGCAGCCCCCACGTGGAGATGGGCGCACCGGCGGCATCACCCGGAGCTCGGCGGTAGGACCAACCATCCTGAGCCGGCCTTCGTCCCGAAACACAGGCGGTCCGCCGCCTGCTCCTTGTGATCGGCATCGCCGATCTTTGTCAGCATGATCGAATTGTGCCGTACGGCAGACAGTCTGAAAACCAGCTTTCCTCCGATGGCACACGCCAGCGCGTTCGCGCGGCGCCGCACCGGCTCACAGCCTCTTTCATCCAGAAACGTTGATATGATGGTCGGACGGGTTCGGTCCCAACCCGGCGCATCGCTCTTGCCCTGTTGGCCATTATTGGTCCGGGCGGGATCGGGCGCCCTGAGGACACCCGGAAATGAACACCAAACCCGAAAAAACGATGCTGATCGATGCATCGCACCCGGAAGAAACCCGCGTGACGGTCGTTCGCGGCAGCCGCGTTGAGGAATTCGACTACGAGCTTGCCGTCAAGAAGCCGCTGAAGGGCAATATCTATCTGGCCCGCGTGACGCGCGTGGAGCCGTCACTGCAGGCGGCATTCATCGAATACGGCGGCAACCGCCACGGCTTCCTGGCCTTCAGCGAAATCCACCCGGACTATTACAAGATTCCGGCAGCCGACCGCGAGGCACTGCTGCGCGAAGAGGCTGAAGCTGCGCGCGCGGCGCAGGAGGCCGAAGACGCCGAGGACGACGACGACGTCGACCTGGACGGCGACGAGGCCGACGATGGCGCGACCGAGGCCACGGCGGATGCAAGCGCCAATGGCGCAGGGGCGAGCGAAGCGGGCTCTGACGACGGCGACGCCGATGCGGACGGGGCAAAGGGCGCGCGCGACGGGCGAACGAAACGGCGCACGAAGCGTGCACCGCGGCGGCGGTCCGGCCGGAATGCTTCGCCAAAATCGAACACCGACACCGCGGTCACCTCGGCTGAGGCCGCGCCGTCGGACGGCGATGGTGAAACGTCGTCCCTACAAAACAACGCCGCCTCACCGCAAGCTGATGGCGCTGCACCGGACGGGCCCGCAGCGCTGCCGGAAAGCACCGCCGAACACGCAGCGCCGGCAACGGCGGCGGACGCAGATGCCTCCGGCACGGC
>CAZGNQ010000066.1:0-14155 GCA_964527285.1 uncultured Hyphomicrobiales bacterium
CCGGCCCTGCCATGGCGGCGCAGCCCGTTGCGCCGCCAGTGTTGCCGTTACGATCAACGGACCCTTGGACCCCGGCGGCCCCCCCGGACGGCGCGCCTCCTGCAGCCCGGGCGTTTCCCAAGGGGGCAAACCGCATTATATTCCGCTCCACAGCGCAGACCGGCGCAAGGAGCGGTGCATGATTTTCTCCAGCACGGATTTCGACCATCACGAATTCGTTCACGCCTTCGCCGACAGCGCCACGGGGTTGCGTGGCTTCGTCGGCGTGCACTCGACCCGGCTTGGGCCAGCTTTCGGCGGTTGCCGGATGTGGCCCTACACCAGCGAAGCCGACGCCGTGCGCGACGTGCTGCGCCTGTCACGCGGCATGAGCTACAAGAATGCGCTGGCAGATCTGCCCTACGGCGGCGGCAAGGCTGTGATCATGGCCGACCCGCGCCACGACAAATCGCCCGCGTTGTTCCGTGCCTTCGGGCGCTGCATCGACCGATTGGGCGGCGCCTACATCACGGCGGAGGACGTCGGCGTTTCCGTGGAGGACATGCGCGAAGCCGCGGTGGAGACATCGTTTGTGAGCGGCATCCCGCAGGACCATGGCTACCGCGGTGGCGATCCCTCCCCGCGGACGGCGCGCGGCGTTTTCCTCGGTCTGAAAGCGGCAGCACGCGTGGCATTTGCCAGCGACGATCTCACAGGGCGGACGGTGGCCGTCCAGGGCGTTGGGCACGTCGGTTACCATCTCTGCCGCGAACTGCACGCCGCCGGAGCCAAGCTCCTGGTGGCGGACCTATCACGTGACAACCTTCAGCGCGCTGTTGCCGAATGCGCCGCAACTGTCGTCGGCCCGGATGAAATTCTCTCAGCAGGAGCTGATATCCTGGCGCCGTGCGCGCTCGGCGGTGTTCTCTCCAAGGCCACCATTCCGTCGATACGGGCCAAGGTCATTGCCGGCGCGGCCAACAACCAATTGGCCACCGATGATGACGCGGAACGGCTCATGGCGCGCGGGATCGTCTACGCGCCGGATTATGTGATCAACAGCGGGGGCATCATCTCCGTGGCGGCCGAGCGCGATGCGGACGCAACGGTGGAGGACGTAACACGTCGGATCGAAGCCATCGGCCCACGGACGCAAACGATCCTAGAACGTGCGGCGACCAGTGGACAGACCCCGGCAAGCGTCGCGGACGCCATGGCCCGGGAGATTATATCGCGCGGATGAGCCCGCGGGTGGCGTGTTGTCTTTCAAAGCGATCAATTGAACCGGGACACGTCCGTCGGCCCGGGATCGATCGGTTCATCCTGACCGGTGACCTGTGCGGCCACCATGCGCGCCGTGATCGGACCAAGCGTCAGGCCAAGGTGCTGATGCGCAATGTTGAGCCACAGGCCCGCCCGTCCAGGCACGGCGCCGATTGCTGGCAAAAGGTCCGGCAGGCAGGGTCGGCACCCCATCCAGGCATGGGCGTCCGCCCTCGCTGCCAACGGAAATAAATCCTTCGCGTAGGGCTCGACCATGTCGAGTTGCTGCGGTATCGGCGCCCGAAGGGGGTGGGCAAACTCCGCCCCCGTCGTCAGCCGGATGCCACGGTCCTGCGGTGCCAGAACGTACCCGTGCGCCACATCCATAACCACGCGGTTCAGCACCGCGTTGCCCTGCGCGTGATAGTGCATGTGGTAGCCGCGCTTGACACCGAGCGGGAGGCGCACACCCAAACGGCGAAGCAGCGTTCCACTCCCCGGGCCCAGACAGACCAGCACATCGCGTCCGGTCCAAACGCCGCGGTCGCATTGGACCCGCCACCGCTTGGCTTCAGGCTCAAGCGCTGTCACGGCGGCGGTATGGATATGCCCACCATCGCGCACGATGGCATCCGCGTAGGCTTGCGAAAGCGCATATGGATCACTGACAGACAGGGAGCTGGGATAAAAAATCCCGCCAACAACCGCCGGTGACAGGTGCGCTTCCAGCGCCTCAAGATCGCGACCAGCGACCAGTTCGAACCGGCTGCCGAGCCGCGCGCTGCGGGATGCCTGTGCGTGCGCCGCCCGCTCCAGGGCGCGCCCGTCTCGATAGAGATCCAGATAACCTGTGTCGCGCAGCAGATGCGACGCCCCGGCGTGGGCCGCCAGGAGGGCATGCTCGCCAACCGCGCCCTGCAACAGCGGGATGAGTGCTGCCGTCGTGCGCTCCACCTGCGCGGCCCTGCCGGCCCGCCAGTAGCGCCACAGCCACGGCGCCGTGTGCGCCAGATCACGCCAGACCACACGGGCCTCGCGCGAGCGTCCGCTCACAACCTCCATGACCCTGCGCCAGTCTCGCGGAAACACGGCAGGCTCCAGACTGTCGACCTCGATCAGCCCGGCATTGCCGTAGGACGTCTCACAGCCCGGGGCGCCGCGATCGATCACAACCACCCGACGGCCGAAGCGCTGCAGCTGCAGCGCCGTGCTGAGCCCGACGATGCCGGCGCCCAGCACAATACAATCGGCGTGTGTTGCGGCCATGTCGCAGCCTCCCCAGCCTGAGCGCACAGGACAGTGCGGCCTGTGACAGCTTTTTGTTCGCAAAATGAGAACAGTGAGATCATTCGAAGCGGACTGATCACGCAGCAACGGTACTCTACATCCCGATCATCAACCACGGCGGGCGCGGCCCGCACATCGCACCGAAATCGGAGTGCCCATCATGATCGCCCAATCCCAGTCCACTGAATTTGCCGCCCTCATCCTGCGTCTCGCGCTCGGCACCCTGGCGCTCGCCCACGGGCTGTTGAAAGTGTTCGTGTTCACGATCCCCGGCACCGTCCAGTATTTTTCATCCCTCGGCTACCCGGCAGAGCTGGCTTACGCGGTGATCGCTGCGGAAATCCTTGGCGGCATCGCCCTCATTGCCGGCATCGGCGTGCGCACGGTCTCCCTGGCGCTGGTGCCGGTGTTGATCGGCGCAACGATCACACACGCCGGGAACGGCTGGGTGTTCTCCAATGCAAACGGCGGATGGGAATTCCCGGCATTCTGGACCGTCGCACTGGTCGTGCAGGCCCTGCTCGGCCCGGGTGCGTTCGCGCTGTCGGCAGTGCTGCCGGGCTTCGGACAGTCGCGCCGGGCAGAGGCCGCCATGACATCGTAACGGCGCAACAGCATCATGACGTGAAGATCGCAGCAAAGAGGGCCGGATGGGAGCGAACGCCGAACGCGCATCCGGCCCACTCCACCATGATGGAGCATCACATGACACCGACCCAGCTTCCACAGCACCCCGGCTTAACGCCCGTTGAAACACACGAGCCACCGATCGCGACCGGCGCCCGGATCGGCCATGCGCATTTGAAGGTTGCCGATCTGGAGCGGGCTCTGGCGTTCTATTGTGGCGTGCTCGGCTTCCAGATCATGCAGCGCCACGGCGATGCCGCGGCATTTCTCTCCGCCAGCGGTTACCATCACGACCTCGGCCTGAACACCTGGCAAAGCCGCGGCGGCCAGCCTCCAGCGCCCGGCACGACAGGGCTTTTTCATGTCGCGATACTCTACCCGACCCGCGCCGATCTGGCTGATGCCTTGCGCCGCCTGCGATCAGCCGGCGTTTCGCTCGACGGTGCCAGCGACCACGGTGTCAGCGAGGCGCTTTATCTCCGCGATCCTGACGGCAATGGCCTTGAGTTGTATTGGGACCGCCCGACCTCGGCATGGCCCGTCACGCCGGATGGTCACCTGAGCATGGGCACACGCCCACTTGATCTGGAGGATCTCGCCGGAGCAGTCGATGCATAGCGCATGGGCCTGCGCACAAGCGCGTGGACCGTGCGCCGATCGGGGCGGAATAATCGCCCCAAAACCTGGTGTCGAACGGCTCGGTTGGGCGGTGCGGAAGGGAGAAGATGACGCCTTGGGACGCACGGCCCCGGCCGCGCCCCGCCCATCGCCTTGCGATCCCCATGCAACCGCCGTCCGACGTTACTCCGCTGCCTGGGCAAAGGCCTCAACTGGCGGGCACGTGCAGACCAGATGGCGATCACCGTAGACGTTGTCGATCCGGTTGACCGGCGCCCAATACTTATCCACCCGGAAGGCGCCGGGAGGAAAACACGCCTGCTCGCGCGAATAGGGCCTGTTCCAGTCCCCCACCAGATCCTCGACGGTGTGCGGCGCATTCTTGAGCGGATTGTTCTCCCGGTCCGCCCGGCCCTCCTCAATGTCCAGCGCCTCGCTGCGGATGGCCAGCATCGCATCGCAGAACCGGTCCAGCTCGGCCTTGGTTTCCGATTCCGTCGGCTCGATCATCAACGTTCCGGCGACCGGCCAACTCATCGTCGGTGCGTGGAACCCGCAATCAACCAGACGCTTGGCGATGTCATCCACCGAGACGCCAGCTGACTGCATCAGCGGCCGGGTGTCGATGATGCACTCGTGCGCGACGCGCCCATTGCGCGCCGTGTAGAGCACATCATAGGCGCCCTGCAGCCTCCGGGCGATGTAATTCGCATTGAGGATGGCAATGCGCGTGGCCTGCGTGAGGCCCTCACCGCCCATCATCAGGCAATAGGCCCAGGAGATCGGAAGCAATGAGGGTGAGCCGTAGGGCGCGGCCGAAACAGCGCCGGGGCGGCCGTCGGTCATCGGGTGGCCTGGCAGATGGGGCGCCAGGTGCGCCTTCACACCGATCGGGCCCATGCCGGGCCCGCCGCCGCCGTGGGGGATGCAGAACGTCTTGTGCAGATTGAGGTGGCTGACGTCGGCACCGAAATCTCCGGGTCGCGCAAGGCCGACCAATGCGTTGAGGTTGGCACCGTCCAGATAGACCTGGCCGCCGTGCTCGTGCGTGATCGCGCACACCTCGCGCACCGTTGTCTCGAACACGCCATGGGTGGAGGGATAGGTGATCATGCAGGCGGCCAGCCGGTCGGCATGGGCCGCAGCCTTCGCGGAAAAATCCGCCAGATCAATGTCACCGCGATCGTCGGCGCGCACCGGGACAACCTCCATGCCGGCCATTTGTGCGGATGCCGGGTTTGTGCCGTGCGCCGATGTCGGGATCAGGCAGACATTGCGATGCGCCTCCCCGCGCGCCTTGTGATAGGCGCGAATGGTGAGCAGACCCGCATATTCTCCCTGCGCGCCGGAATTGGGCTGCATTGAGATCGCGTCATAGCCCGTAACGGCGCAAAGTTTGGCATTCAGGTCCGCGATCATCTCCAGGTAACCGTGCGCCTGGTCGACAGGTGCGAACGGGTGCAGGCTGGAAAATTCACGCCACGTCACCGGCATCATTTCTGCCGTGGCGTTGAGCTTCATTGTGCATGAGCCAAGCGGGATCATTGCGCGGTCAAGCGCGAGGTCACGGTCCGCCAGCCGCCGCATGTAGCGGGTCATCTCCGTCTCGGCCCGGTTCATGTGGAACACCGGGTGCGTCAGGTATGGCGTGCGGCGCGCGTTGGCCTCGGGCAGGCGGATCCGGTGCGACGCGGAGATCAATTGTGGATCATTCGTCGACAACTCTCCTGCGAAGGCCCGCCAAACGGCCTCAATGATCGCTGGGCGGGTGCGCTCGTCGATGGATATGCCGATCCGGTCATCACCAATCGGGCGCAGATTGACACCGTTGGCGACGGCGGCCTGCAACACCAGCTTTTGCACGGCCCCGACGCGCACCGTGATCGTGTCGAAAAAGTGCTCCGGCTCCACCGCAAAGCCCAGTCGCTCCAGCCCCGCCGCCAACAGGCAGGTGTTGC
This sequence comes from uncultured Hyphomicrobiales bacterium, assembly GCA_964527285.1. Taxonomy (GTDB): domain Bacteria; phylum Pseudomonadota; class Alphaproteobacteria; order Rhizobiales; family CAZGNQ01; genus CAZGNQ01. Next base: position 5,733 of record CAZGNQ010000066.1, read on the forward strand.
GATGGATGGTTTGGGCGATCGCCTTCAATCCGTTCGGCCCGTGGAAAACCGCATACATGGAGGCCATCACCGCCAACAGCGCCTGTGCGGTGCAGACGTTGGACGTCGCCTTTTCCCTCCGGATGTGCTGCTCACGCGTCTGCAAAGACAGGCGATAGGCCCTGTTGCCGCGCGCATCGACGGAAACGCCCACCAGCCGACCAGGCAAGGCGCGCTTGTACGCATCGCGGCAGGCGATGTAGGCCGCATGCGGCCCCCCGTATCCAACCGGCACACCGAACCTCTGGGTGGACCCGATTGCGATGTCTGCCCCCATTTGACCGGGAGATTTTATGAGCGCAAGCGCCATGGGGTCGGCGGCCATGATGCCCAACGCGCGCTCTGCATGGAGTGCGGCAATCAGAGAGGAGAATTCGCCAATGTCGCCATACGTTCCAGGGTACTGGAAGAGCGCGCCGAACACGGCGGCCGGCTCCAGATCGCGGTTCGGGTCCCCCACAATCACCTCGATGCCAAGCGGCTCGGCGCGGGTCTGAATGACGGCCACGGTCTGTGGATGGCAATCATTGGCGACGAAGAACGCACGCGCCTTGGTCTTCGCGACGCGTAGCGCCATCGTCATCGCCTCAGCGGCTGCCGTTGCCTCGTCAAGCAGCGACGCATTCGCCACCTCTAAGCCGGTCAGGTCGCACACCATGGTCTGATAGTTGAGCAACGCTTCCAGGCGGCCCTGGCTGATCTCCGGCTGATAGGGGGTGTAGGCCGTGTACCAGGCCGGGTTTTCCAGGATATTGCGTTGGATGGCAGGCGGCGTGACCGTGCCGTAATAGCCCTGTCCGATGAGGGAGGTGACGACGCGGTTCCGATCGGCAGTGACGCGCAGGTGGTGCAGCACCTCGCGCTCCGATAGCGGTGCGCCCCAGTTGAGCGGTTCGGCCTGCCGGATGGCCTGCGGCACGGTTTCATCGATGAGCGCTTCCAGGCTGTCCGCATCGACGATGCGGAGCATCTCCTCCATCTCGGCGGGCGACGGGCCGATGTGCCGGCGATTGGCAAAGTCGTAGGGAAGATAATCTGTTGGCTCGAAGGTCATGTCACCTCGCAACGGATGGCCTGAAAGGGTGTCGGCAGCAGCGCGCGGTGGCATCACCACCGCAGCAGAGAACGCGGCTGACCGGTCAGATAAATGCAGCACGTCGGGCGACGGGCCTCAGGCCTCGGCGACCAGCGCCTTGTAGGCCGCCTCATCGAGCAGCGCCTCAAGCTCGCCCGGTGCTGTCGGATTGATCTTGAAGAACCATCCGTTGCCCAGCGGATCGGCGTTGACGATCGAAGGGTCCTCAACAATGGCCTCGTTCACCGCAACGATCTCGCAGGCCACAGGCGCATAAACCTCCGACGCGGCCTTGACGGATTCCACCGTGGCCGCGTGGGCATCCTTATCGAACGAGGTGCCGGCCTCGGGCAGCTCAACGAACACAAGGTCTCCAAGCTGGACTGTGGCGTGCTCGGTGATGCCGACGATGAAATGATCGCCGTCCGGCTTCAGCCACTCGTGTTCCTTGGTGTATTTCAGCATGGTGGTCTCCTTCACGGGCGCTTGAAGCGCGTGGGAACAAAAGGGAGTGCTGCGACTGTGGTCGGTAATCTTCGGCCGCGCACTTCGACGAACAAACGCGTGCCCTCCTCAGCCTTGTCGCGTGGGACGTACCCCATGGCGATTGGCAACTGCAGGCTGGGAGAAAAAACGCCGGACGTGACAGTGCCGATGGAAGGCCCGTCATCCGCGCTGGCAAAAACCGGGGCGCCTGCGCGAACCGGCGCCCGGCCTTCCGGCTTGAGGCCAACGCGGGCCTTCGCAACGCCCTCAAGGAAATGGCTGTCGATCACGCGCGCGCCGGGGTAACCGCCAGCGCGTGCGCCACCCGCACGGCGCACCTTCGCAACCGCCCAGGTGAGCCCCGCTTCAACAGGGCTGGTTGCGGCGTCGATGTCATTGCCGTGGAGACAGAGACCCGCTTCCAGACGCAGGCTGTCGCGCGCGCCCAGACCGATCGCCTTAACGCGCGCATCGGCACACAAGCGTTCGGCCAGCACCGGAGCAAACTCATCGGAAAGGGAGATCTCAAAGCCATCCTCGCCCGTGTAGCCGGACCGCGAAACCAACGTCGGCACGCCGGCGATCTCAACGGGGCTGACATCCATGAACGCCATGCCCGCGAGCGCCGGCTCAGCGCCTGCCGCCAGGAGCACGGCTTCGGCCTGCGGCCCCTGCAATGCAATCAGCGACCGGCTGTCCTGAATGGCGACATGACATGCCGGCTCCAGCGCGGCTTGCAGCAGAGCCAGATCCTCGTGCTTGCGCGCCGCGTTCACAACGACGTGGAAATGATCGCCATGGCGGGCCACCATGAGGTCATCGAGGATGCCGCCGTCCGCGTTGGTCAGCAGGCCGTAACGCTGGCGCCCCGGTGACAGCCCGAGCAGATCCATGGGCAGACAGCGCTCCAGCGCCGCGGCAGCGTCATCCGGCACGCCAGAGCGCGCCCTCACAATGATCTGGCCCATGTGCGACACGTCAAAAAGGCCGGCAGCCTCGCGCGTGTGCAGATGCTCCTTCATGATGCCGTCGGCATACTGCACAGGCATTTCATAACCTGCGAACCCGACGAAACGTGCGCCTTGCGCTGCGTGAAACGCCCGCAGGGCTGTGCTCGTAAGCTGGTGTTCGGACATTGTGACCCCCGGCCGGTGTTGCACAGCATCCGGTGGCGGGAGGTGAAACAATCGCTGTCAGAGCGAGCGCACCGCACGGCACCGATCGCGCAGGCCGAAGCCTACGTCGGTGCCCCCTCTGTCCTTTCGCCTGAGAAAGTTATCCCGTCGGCGGACGCTGGCGCGCCTCTCTCCAGAGTGCAGTTCAAGGTCGCTGGTCCATTGGCCTGAGAGATTCCGGGGCGGTTGCTCCTTCGGCGCCGACAAGTGTGTGCCCTGCGGCCCATCACGCATCAGCTCTCCCAGCGATGGCGCAAGGCTATACACCGCCGACCGCAGCCGCAAGTCCCTGCGCTCTGCCAATCAACGACGCTTGCGGCACGCGGCTCCGGCGGCGCCCCTGCGACCAGCAGCGCGTTGGCCTCCACGTTCTGTTCAGAAATTTACGAAGTGTTCAGACCAATCCAATAAAAAATCGAGACAACTTGTGATCTGGTCTCGCGTTCCACTGCCCTTTCTTTGAGGAGCCGGTCCATGATCTCTGCGCGTCAGATGTCCATTGTCTGTGCCATTTCCACAAGCTGCCTGACGGCGGCCTGCAATTTGCCCACGGTCAGCAATTTTGACGCCGTGGGCAACGCCAGTTCCTCAAACGCAGTGGGAGGCGGCGGCGGTGGTGGTGGTGGTGGTGGTGGTGCAGGCGGCGGCGGCGGCGGCAACACCACAACGTTCGTCCAGACCGGACCAGATATCGCGACGCGCTATAATCGATACGACAGCGCAGACGCTGGCACGCCCTCCACATTCTTTTTCGGTGGGGGAAAGTTTGAAGAAAACACGCAAACCAATGAGTTTCGGTTTTTCACCGATCTCTTTTTCCGTACCGAGCCGCTTACCCGGGCCTCCAATCCGGATGGAACCGAAGTATACGTATCACCGACATTCAATCAGGTGGTGCTGAAGACAAGTCAGATCGGCTCGAATGGCACCGACCGCCGATTACAGCACAGTGAGTATGGGCTGTTTGACGTCCTGATTGATGCAGACCGCCGCCACGTTGGCGCCCTTTACACCGAACGCTCCAGCACATGGGGAGCCGGCGCACGTGCTGCCGGTGCAAATGCCACCTACACAGGGCGGTTCATCGGCCTCGCTCAAGACCGCTCTGAAAACTACAACCCGATTGAAATGGTTGGTGACACACAGGTCGACGTCGACTTTGGCGCAGAGGAAGCGACAATGCGCGTCACCAACATCCAGGTTGAAACGGCAGAGCAGGTCAACTTCGACATCTACGCGGAAGGCGATCGCTTTCCAGGGCCTGATGATGGCTTCATTTCCGGCAATGCGCAATTCGTCCGGAAGGGTACGACTGACACCACGATCGCCGACGTCAAGAACGAGGGTTACTTCGAGGCCGGTTTTCACGGCCCAGACTCATCGGAGATCACCGGCCTTGTCGATATGGAGGCCACTTCAAATCAGAACCTGATCGGCAACCGCAAGGACATCGACGTTATCGGAAGTTTTGGCGCCAAGCGGTGACCGATGCCTGAGCAGACTGATAGACTGTTCTATAAAACCTGATCGGTACAGCACCGGACCATTACGCCCTGCGTATCCGGTGCCCTCTCCACAAAAGAAACCTGCCGTGCCCTTACATTCGGCAGGTAAACCGGCGATCGACTTCATGCGCCATAACACTTCAAAATTAAATCGATTGCAGAACGGCGATTGCGGGCGGTCGCAGCTGCGCGGTTCTTCGACGCTTGGGCTTGTCATGCTGCTGGCTCTGGCATCGCAATGGTGCAGCCCCAAGGTTGAGGCGGCCGCGCACAACAATCCCCCACCAACGCATCAGACGACACGCGTCACTGCGCTCGACGAGACGCCCATGCAGGCGGCACGCAGCACCGAAGAGGCGCGGCGCTTCGATGACAAGTTGCAGTGGATCGAACGGGCCATTTGGGGTGGACGCCTTACGCTTGCGGAAAGGGCCATCCAAGAGCTGCGACACACCGCCGAAACAAGCCACCCCATGCTTGACTACTTCGAGGGTATGATCGCGAAAAAACGTGGTCGCCATCGGGAAGCTGTCGGCATTTTCAGGGCCATTCTCGCCGCACGCCCCGATTACGCGCGAGTGCGTATGAACCTCGCGCACACGCTCTATCTTCTGGAAAAAGACGAGAGTGCGCGCCACCACTTTGAGATCCTACGTGGAGGCGTGGACAACCCAAAGATGCTGGCCCGCATCGAGCAGTTCCTTGAACGGATTGAAAAGCGCCGCCACTGGTCGGCGAGCGCCTTCATCGCATTGGCGCCATCCACAAACGTGAACCGCGGCACACAGACCACCCACATTGAACTCAAGGGGTATGAGTTTCTTGTCAACGACGACTCGCGGGCAAAAAGCGGTGTCGGAGTGACAGCCGGCGGCGCTCTCGAACTCAAAACGTCCATCTACGAAGACGTTGACCTGCTGACATCCGTGAAGGCTTTTGGCAAACGTTACCAGGAAGACGATTTTAATTTCCAACAGGCCGGTTTTGATATCGGACCCCGATGGCGCTTTGATCAGGGCAGCGTCGCCCTCAAGGCCACTTATGAGAAACGGTGGGCCGCCGATGAAGCCCATAACGAAGCGGTCGGCGGGCTCATATTGGCAAGCTACCGCCCGACGCCCGGTGTCACCACGGCTTTCAGGTTCGGTTGCGCCGCAACGCGCCACGACTTCAATTGGTTTGACGATCATCTCGACGCACAGGACGGGGAGACCTGTCGTATGTCATTGTCGATAGATCGCTATGTGGGATTAGGCGCGCTGGTCCGTTTCATGATCGGTGGCCAGGAAGCATGGTCCCAATCCGATCACCTCGAATACGGTGAACGCTATCTCGGTGTTGGTGCCTACAAGGAACTGCCGGCAGGCCTCTCGCTTTATGGCGAGGTGCGCGGCACGAGCCGCATCTACGATTCCATTTCCACGCTGACGGAAGCCAGACGCGCCGATAAGATGCTCGACGTAGCCGCTCATCTGACAAAGCGCGATTTTGATATTTTTGGGTTTGCGCCGCGTGTGAGCTACAAATTCTCAAAGCGGTTGAGCAACAATAACATCTACGACTACACCGCCCACGGGGCAGATTTCACGTTAACGCGCGAATTCTGAAAAAACCTGCTCGCCACGTCATGCCGCCGGTTGCGGCGAGCGATGCCGGTAGGTGAGATTCTGCCGGGCGGGACCGGACAATCGCCGATCCCGCGAAGGCATTTTGGCACCCTAAAGGGCTTAAGCGGCCTTTTCTTCAGCCGCTTCGTCAGCGCTGGCCTCAGCATCGGCGAGCGCCTTGCGATGCGCGCTTGCGCTTGCCGCCAGGATCTCACGCACCTTAACTGCGGCCGCCGTCTCATCCAGTTCGTCGACGGCCGCCAGCTCACGCGCCATACGGTCAAGCGCCTGCTCGAAAAGCTGGCGTTCCGAGTAGGACTGCTCCGGCTGGTTGTCAGCGCGATACAGATCGCGGACAACCTCGGCGATGGAAACGATGCTTCCGGAGTTGATCTTGGCCTCGTACTCCTGCGCACGCCGGCTCCACATGGTGCGCTTCACCCGTGGCTTGCCTTTCAGCGTCTTCAAGGCCTTTTCGACAATGTTCTCCTCGGCCAACTTGCGCATGCCAACCTGCTCAGCCTTGGCCGTGGGAACACGCAGGGTCATCTTGTCCTGCTCAAACTGGATCACGAACAGCTCCAGCTTCAGACCAGCGACTTCCTGCTCCTCAATCCCGATGATCTGGCCAACACCATGCGCCGGATAGACGATCTTCTCGCCGACCTTAAAACCGTTGCGCGCCGGGGATTTTTTCTTGCTGGCCATGTCGGGAAATACTCCTCATCAATCCGGGGACGCGATCGATCACAGCACTCAAGCCCGGCGCTGGCACGGCCCCGCTCTGGCGAGACCTGGGCCACCGTAGGGGCGTGAACCGTCACAACTGGCCGGTTTCAGGGGGCAAACCGCCGTTCTGGCAAATCGACCGGGGGAGCGGACTTGCCAAGGAGCAAAAGCGATTTGTCAAGAAAGCCAGTCGTTCACGGGCGCTGCGGATCAACGCGACACCGAGGTTATGTCACCAAAATGATATAACACAGGCGGGGACAAAATGAAAGCGGCTGCTGCGGGCGGGCCACAATAAGCTCGACCAGCAACTCGCAGAACTGGCGCTATTGCTCAGCTGGCGGGGCCCACGGGCGCATCACGCCGTCGTGTCGGGCCGGCCGCAACAGGCTCAACCCCGACACGCGTGCGGACAATGTGTGCTGGTGAGCGCAGCGCCGGGACGCCGGCTCGCCTGTATCAATCACCCTCACCCGGCGCGGCCGAGAAGAACTCCTCATATTTGCCCTTGCGGTCTGCCATGGCATCCGCGTCCGGCAACGGGTCCTTCTTGCTTGTGATGTTGGGCCAGGCCTCGGCGTATTTCCTGTTCAGCTCCAGCCACTGCTCAAGCCCGGACTCGGTGTCCGGCTTGATGGCGTCGGCAGGGCATTCTGGCTCGCACACGCCACAGTCGATGCATTCATCGGGGTGGATGACGAGCATGTTCTCGCCCTCGTAGAAACAGTCGACCGGGCAGACCTCCACACAGTCCGTGTACTTGCATTTGATGCAAGCGTCATTGACCACGTACGTCATCGTTCATCCTTACGAAGAGGCAGAGTGAGATTGCCCGATTGTGCCTGGCGCCACGCGCTGCGTTGCGCTGATGTGTCAACGCCGCATGACGATCGCATAACTGAAGCGGTTGGCGCGGCCAAGTCCCGTGCGGCCCGGCAGATTTGTCGCATCAGCACTTTGGGATTTTGAAAAGCGAGTGCCTGGCACCTGGTCGCAGGATCCTGGGCGCAGGCTCCTCGCACAGGCTACTGAGCGCACATCCGCGCATGCAGCATAACGCACCAAGCATGCGTCAACGACAGTTTTGCCCCTCTGGTCACGCGCCGCCCTCTGGATCGCGACCTTCTGGAGCACCGGGCCCGCCCCCTTGTTGGCGCCACTTGTCCATAGCCCGCCGATCACGTTTTGTTGGGCGACCGCCTGCCCGACCGGCCGTCCCCTCCAACCCAGCCAAGCCCGACGGCGGCTTTGGGTTGGCGTCTTCCGGTGTGATGTCCTCGTAAAGCGTTTGCGCTTGCGTGGCCGGACCACGCCGGGCGCCCGGCTGCAGACACTTGAGCACGTGCACGCGCCGATGCGCCACCAGCGTGACAATGTCCCCCGGCCGCACCACATGCGCCGGCTTGTCAACCTTCACCCGGTTGATGCGCACCTTGCCATCGCTGACCCATGAGGCCGCCAACGTCCGGCTCTTCGCCATCCGCGTGAAACAGAGCCAGCGGTCAATACGCTGCGTCTGGGATGGGTCGCCAACCTCCGGCGTGTCGCGTTCTTCCACCATGTCCTGCGCTTCCCGGCTGGCCGGACGATCGTCGCTTGGCGCACCAGCAGGATCATCGCGGTCGCTGTGCGCGGCGTCGTGCGCTGCCGCTCCCGCCCTGCCATCGCCGCGGGGCATGACCGCCGGCAGACCGCCGTCGTTGTCCGCGTCCCTGGCCACTACAGCGTGGCGCCCGACGGTCGCACCGGCGAGGCGCTCATCCGTGCGGGCCGCCACTTTTGCAGCCTTGGGGCGTGGCGAACGTCC
>CAZGNQ010000067.1:0-3801 GCA_964527285.1 uncultured Hyphomicrobiales bacterium
GTTATGCGCAAGGCGTATTTCTGCTCTGGCTGTCCGCACAACACCTCGACCGTTGTGCCGGACGGGTCCACGGCGCTGGGCGGCATCGGCTGCCACACGCTGGTGCTGGGGATGGACCGGCGAACGACCGGTTTCACGCAGATGGGGGGCGAGGGCGCCAACTGGATCGGCGCGGCGCCGTTTCTTGCGCCCGATGCGTGGCAGACCGCTGCGCCCGGACTTTGGGACCCCGCGGTTGACCCGGATCACGCCGCAAAGCGTCAGCCTCACGTGTTCCAGAACCTCGGTGATGGCACGTTCAACCACTCCGGCAGCCTTGCCGTGCGCGCTGCGGTGGCGGCCGGCGTCAACATCACATTCAAGGTGCTCTACAACGATGCCGTCGCCATGACCGGTGGACAGGCCGTCGATGGACCCATGACGGCCGACCGCGTCGTGCGCCTGCTGCTGGCGGAAGGTGTCGGTCGCGTCGATGTGGTGGCGGAAGACATGAGTGCGTGGGCGCATGCCGATGTGCCGTCTGGCGTGCGCGTCCATCACCGCGACGATCTGGACGCCGTGCAGCGTGAATTGCGCCGCGTGCCCGGTGTCACGGCGATTGTCTATGATCAGGCCTGCGCAACGGAAAAGCGTCGCCGCCGCAAGCGCGGGATCATGCCCGAGGCGCCGGCGCGCATCGTCATCAACGAACTCGTCTGTGAGGGGTGTGGTGATTGCTCACGCGTCTCGAATTGCCTGTCTGTGGTGCCGCGCGAAACACCTTTTGGCGTGAAGCGGCGCATTGAGCAGTCGAGCTGCAATGTCGATGCGTCGTGCCTGAAGGGCTTCTGCCCCAGTTTTATCTCCCTTGAAGGGGCGCGTCCAAAGAAGGGGCATGGCCGGCATGATGCGTACAAGGACAGCCTCGGGGCTGTTCCATCGCCAGACGTCACGCTTGACGGTGTCCGGAACATTTTTGTTGCCGGTATCGGCGGCACGGGCGTGGTGACCATCGGGGCCATTCTGGCCATGGCTGCACACACGCAAGCGCTGGGGTGCAGTGTGATGGACATCACCGGCCTTGCGCAAAAAGGCGGCTCGGTCGTGAGCCACATCCGCCTCGCGCCGACGCGTGACGAGATCACGTCGATCCGCATTGCCGAGGCGAGCGCGGATGTGCTGCTGGCCTGCGACGTGGTGGTCGGTGCGAGCCAGGACGTGCTTGCAAGGGTCGATCCTGGCCAGACCTACGGCATCCTCAACACACACGAGACGATCACTGCGGATTTTATTACGGACCGGGATCACGTCGGCTATGCGCCGACGCTGGCGGAGCGGATTGCTGAGCGTCTTGGTGAGGGTCACAGCCTCGCCATTGACGCCACTGCGGCAGCCATCGCGCTGCTGGGTGACGCCATCGGGGCCAACATGATGGTCCTGGGCGCGGCCTATCAGCAAGGTCGCATCCCCGTCGCCCGGGACGCCATTTTCAAGGCGATCGCGCTCAACGGGGTTGCGGTTGAACTCAACCAGACGGCATTTGATCTGGGGCGGCTCGCCGCACACGATGCGCGTGCGTTTTCCTCCCTCGTGCGCGAGGCGGACGCCGCACCGCAGCCGGACGCAACGCCCGAGGATGTTATCGAGCGCCGGGCCGCATTCCTGACGGACTACCAGAACGCCGCCTACGCCGCGCGTTACCGGGCGCTGCTCGATCCGCTCATCGCTGCGGAGACGCGTACGTTCGCAGCGGCCGGTGCAGTGAGCGAAGCAGCAGCGCGCGCATTGTTCAAGCTGATGGCCTACAAAGACGAATATGAGGTGGCGCGCCTCCATACGCACGCGGACGTCCACCGTCAGATCAAGGCGCAATTCGAGGGGGATTATAAGCTCCGCTTCCACCTGGCCCCACCGGTGTTGTCGCGGCATGATCCGGCCACTGGCCACCCGCGAAAGCGCGCATTCGCAGGCTGGATCGTGCCGCTGTTCAAGGTGTTGGCTGCCATGAAGGGGCTGCGTGGCACCCGTTTTGATCCCTTCGGGCAAAGCGGCGAGCGGCGCATGGAGTGTGACTTGATTGCGCGTTACGAGCGCACGCTGGCACACGTTACCAACCACTTGACGGTGGACAACCGCGACGCTGCGCTGGCGCTGCTTGAGGCGCCCATGGAGATCCGCGGCTTTGGCCATGTAAAAGCTGCAGCCGTTGCTCGCGTGCTGCCGCGTTGGGAGGCGCTGGAGGCTGCCGTTGTGTCCCAGGATGACGGGCGCGCGGCGCATGCAGATGTTACGCCCCATGCTCTGCCAAAGGCGGCGGAATAAGCGCATCACTCAGTTGGTTGACAACGCGCAGGTCTGACACACGCGTCAGGTAAGCGCGGCTTACAGGAACCGCAGGGCGGCCGGATCGCCGCCGGCCCAGGCGCATTTGAACTCCGCAGCCAGGAACAGGCCGCCGAGAACAGCCACGGTATCCCCCGGCCCACATGACCGTCTGACGATGTCGGCTGCATCACCCACTGTCGCGGCGACACGGACTGTCGTCGCGTCACCATCGCCGTGGCCTGCGGCCGCCGTCGCCCCGCCTATCCTCGCCTCGCGCGCCCTGGCCTTCCGCGCCAGTGCGGCGATGTCCTCAGCCGCTGCGCCCTTGTGGTGGGCCGCCGTCGCAATGACGCGGGCAAAGTGCGGCGCAAGCGTCGTGACAATCTCGCCCGTGTTCTTGTCAGCCGACGCGCCCAGAACGAGCGTCGCGCGCTCGAGCGAAGCCATCTCCGCCAGTGTTGCCAGCGTGCGCGCCATGGCGTCGGGCGTGTGACCCACATCGATCCAGATGTTGGGCGCGGTGTTGATCCGCTCCAACCGGCCAGGCCAGCGCGCGGCCTCCAGTCCAGCCCGGGCCGCAGCGACCGACCACAACAGCAAAGGCGCGGGCGCATCCTCGCGCGGCTGGGAGAGAAAGGCCCGGGTCGCCACCAGAGCGCGCGCGGCGTTGTCCGCCTGATGCGTTCCAATGAGGCCAACGCGGTATGGCGTCTGGCCCGAACCGCCGTCCTCCAGCAGAAATGTGGTGCCGGCTCGCGTGATTGCGATTTGCGACAAGCGCGCAGCGGGAGAAGGAGAAAAACGATCACTGTCGCGAGACGGTTCCGCATGCCCGGCGATGCGGCTCACGCTCAGCCCGGCGGCGTGCGTGGCGTAATCGCAAGCCGCGCTGAGCACCGCGCCCGGTATGCCTGGACCCAGTACGATCCGACCACCGCGCCCGACGCCATCGATCTTGTTGTACGCGATCTCCTCCAGCGTGGTGCCAAGCAGGCCCGTGTGTTCAAGATCAAGCGCGGTGAGGATGCCAATGCGCGCGTCGATGCTGCGCGTCGGGTCATAACGCCCGCCCAGCCCGGCTTCCCACACGATGGCGTCCGGCGCGACCTCCTGCCACCACGCCAGCGCCACCATGAACGTTGCTTCGAATGACCCGACACGGCCAAGCCCACGCGCAGTGCAACGCCGCGCAAAGTCCATCACCCGAGCCGCAAGGCGCTCAAGGCTTCCATCGTCAATCGGTGTGCCATCGAGCATCAAGCGCTCGCGCGGATGAAAAAGGTGGGGCGAGGTGAAGAGCCCGGTGCGCAGGCCGTGTGCGGAGAGGATGGCGCGCGTCATCGCCGCCGTGCTGCCTTTGCCGTTCGAGCCGACCACCAGAATGCTCCGCGCGGCCCAGTGCGCCGGCGCGTGCCCCAATTCAGATGCGAATGCTGCGATGCGCCCGAACGCCAGGCCGTCCCCGGAGCGGGCCAGCCCCAGCAGTGCCTCAAGCGC
>CAZGNQ010000067.1:3901-13932 GCA_964527285.1 uncultured Hyphomicrobiales bacterium
GCCCGAACGCCAGGCCGTCCCCGGAGCGGGCCAGCCCCAGCAGTGCCTCAAGCGCTGGTGGCACTTCGCCTAGCACGCCTTCGCGCGCCGTCATCGCACACACTCCGCAACAACCGCGTCCCACAGTCTGTCGATCACCACCATGCCGCCGCCGTGCTCGAAGGCATCCAGGGAAGGATTGCAGTTGATCTCGATGACGACGAGGTCGCTGAGGTTGCCGCCCACGCTGCGGTCGAACAGGTCGACCGCTCCAAAGCGCAGCCCGATGGCCTCGAGCGCAGTCGATGTGATGGCGGCAAGAGGCGCCGGCACGTCGCCTGAGACCCGGGCGATGCCCGCAACAGTGGGGTCACTGCCCCCGCCCATCCCCAGGTGCGGGTCCGAACTCAGGTGCCCGGCCAAACTGTGGTGCCCCGCCAGATTGCGCCGTCCGGGCAGCACGAGGCGTGTGCCATGAGGCAGGACGCAGTCCGGCCCACTGCCGGCCGCCGCCAGGATGCCGGGCGCATAGGGCGACACGCCGCGCCCGGCGAGGCGGTCATTCAGCAGGGCCAGCAGTGCGCTGGCCGTCGTCACACCGTCGCCAACGAGGGTCACCGCATTTTTCTGCGTCATGCCCAGAGCTTGCCCGTCCAGCATGACGACGCGGTATTCTTCTCCCGAGACGACGGGCTGAACAACGACGGCGTCGTGTCGCCCAGCGATGCGGGAGAGATAGTCAGCGAGCGCATCATCGCCGGGGATGACCTCGGCAAAATCGCCGCGACTGCCGGCCAGAGGCTTGATGAAGACAGGGTAGCCATCGCTTGCGGCAATGGCGCTTGCGATGTCATCGCGGCCGCGCCCGCTTGGCCACATGTGCCGCCAGGCTGGATCAATGAAGAATGCGCAGGTCTTGATCGCCGCCACGCCGCGTGCGGCCAGGATCGCCGCCGTGTGCGCCTTGTCGCGCGCGAGCGTGTAGCCGGTTGCGTCGTTGAAAGGGTAACTGCAGGCGCGTCCTGCGCCCAGGATCCGCCCGCTGCGATCGCCTGAGATTTCAAACAGGAGGCCTGGGCCGCCGTCGATCAGCCTGAACAACAGGCCGGCACGCTGGCAGGCGGCCTCGGCATAGCGAGCAGCGGGGTGCATGGCGGTATCGCAGCGTCCGTTTTCAGCGCCACGGATGATCCTGGGCGCCGGGCGATATCGCGCGCAAGGTGCGTGAGGACAAGTGCCCGCCGCGTCGTGCCATCGCCCCGCGGCGACTGACCGAGGGGCGGCCTGGTCCGACTGCAAGCCTTATGCGGAGCGCTTGCCGCAGGTTGAGATGCCAAACAGCGCATAAGGTGGGCACCAGCCGATGAGTGCGGTGGCCAGCGGCAAAATGCCGATCCAGCCCCAGGGCGTTTGCGGGCCGACAAACACGATGCTGATCAATGCCAGTCCGACGATGATGCGCAGAATGCGGTCGATGCCGCCGACGTTGCGGGTCATGCTGCTTGCTCCTTCCGGATGTTCAATGCCGTCGGTGTTATCACGGGCGTGTGGCGCACGTCGGTGACGTTGTCACACGGCACGCTGTGGACAGAAGTCGTATGCTTGCCCGCCATTGCCCTGAAGAAGGAGGCCGCGATGCCTTCACAAATGCCGCCCGGCCATGACCTGCTCGATGTTCTTGCGGATCTGGAGCATGAGGCGCGGGAGCGCGTGCGCCGGGACGCGCATATCGTTGAGGTCCCCGCGGGTCAGCGCCTCTACCGGCCGGAGCAGAACCCGGACAGCTTTGTTGTTCTGCTGTCGGGCGGGGCGCGGGTGCAGCATGTCTCAGAGGGCGGGCGCGAGATCGTTCTCTATCGCATTGCGCCTGGGCAAAGCTGTTCGCTGACGACGGCCTGCATCTTGGCGGATGAGCCGTTCGCCGCTGAGGCCATCGCAGAAGAAGCGTGTCGCATCGCCGCCATCCCGCGCGCTGCGTTTGACGATCTGCTGCGGACCTCCCCGGCCTTTCGCCAATACGTCTTCAAGGGCTTTTCTGCGCGCTTCACAGCCCTGTTCCACGTGATCGATGACGTCGCCTTTGCCCGCAACGACATCCGACTGGCCCAACGCCTTGTGGCGCTTGCGGGGGCTGCTGGCGTCGTCACGCTCACGCACCGACAGCTCGCAATTGAGCTTGGCACCGCCCGCGAGGTCGTCAGCCGGCTTCTGGGGCAATTCCAGCGCCACGGCTGGATCGCGACGGCGCGCGGACAGATCGAACTGACGGACCGCGCTGCACTCGCGCGCCTGGCAGGCATTCAGCACGGCTGACCAACCTGAGGTGCGCCGCGCTGCCTGAGGGCGAACGCGCAAGGCGGCAGATGAGGCGCACGGGCCGTGCGGGCGCCAGGGCGGCGCCAATTCAGCGCCAAGCCAGCGGCCGGCCACCGCACCAGGCCCGTGCCTTAAAGATCCCAGGACCGGACCACCTCCGCACCGACCGTGGCGAGGCGCTTCTCCAGATCATCCCGGTGCAGAAGACCGGTTTGTGTATCGGGATGGGAGACGACAGAGCCCGCATTGGCGGTCGCGGCCCGCAGTGCCTCATCGGACGCACGCCCCTGTGCCAGCAGGCAGGCGAGCGTGGCTGCAAACGCGTCGCCAGCGCCCGCTGTTCCCGCCACCTCGCTTGCCATCACAGGGCAATGCAGCAGGGTCGTGCCATCCTTGAGATAGGCGCCAGATCCGCCGGCCGTGATCACAACGCGCCCCACGCCTTCTGCTCCGAGCGCATTCATCAGCCCTGCGAGGCTCATGTGATAGCCGCCGGAGGAAAAACCCGTCGTCACCAGGCTGTCAGGGCCGTCGTCCGGTCCGCGCGCCACATCTGGCCCACCCTCGCCGTACACATCGGCCAGCATCGGCACCAGCGCTGTCGCTTCGGTTCGGTTGATCGAGAGGAGATCAATGCCGCCCAGCGTTTCGCGAAAGTCCCTTCCCCGCGAGGTGAGCTGGCGGATGCCGGGGTTGGTGGCGACCATGGCGCCGCTGTTCTTGGCGCGGGCGACCAGTTGCGGAAAACAGGCGGCGGACTGATTGGAAAGCGAAGAGACGTAAACGAGGTCCACAGCGAACATGTCGTCATGCAGATCGGTGTCGCACAGCAGCGTGTTGGCGCCGCGGAACGTAAAGATGGCCGCGTCCTTGGCGTGTGAGGAGATGAGCAGCGAGGCGCCAGTGGCAGCGCGTTCGTCGCGCAACACCCAGCGGGTTGAGATGCCTTCATCCGTCAGGCGCTGGAGGATGGTGTCGGCCCGCTGGTCACGGCCCAGCTTGACGAGCGTAGAGACGTCAGCGCCGAGACGCGCCATCGCCACGCCCGTGTTCACCGCACCGCCGCCACAGTGATTGGAGATCGTCTCCGCTTCGGTTTTTCTCCCCTCCTCCACCAGGAGGAATGAGCTGTCGGCATTGCGCATTGTCATGCGCTCGATGCGCGCATCGTCGATGATGGCAATGGAATCAAGCGTTGCGCCGCCGACGGTGAGGACCTTCATCATTGATCGCCCGCCGCGACACCGCGCACAACCTCACCGTCTTCCTTGGTGAATTCGCTGAGCGCGCCATCCTCGAGCAAACCCATCACGATCTCCGATGGGCGGCAGAGTTTCACGCCCTTGGGGCTGCACACGATCGGCCGGTTCACCAGGATCGGGTGGGCGATCATCGCGTCCACCAAAGCGTCGTCACTGACCGCAGGGTCGAGCAGGCCCAGTTCCTCGGCGGGAGATTTGGTGGTGCGCAGGGCTGCGCGCGGCGTGAGGTCGGCAGCCGCGAACAGGCCGAGCAGTTGCGGGCGCGTCCAGCCCGTCTCCAGATAGGGTATGACCACAGGCACGACGCCGGCGGCCTCGATCATCGCCAGTGTGTTGCGCGACGTGCCACAATCCGGGTTGTGATGGATGACGATCATGCGGGTGCTCCGTTCAGTTATCGGCCGCGCGTCGGCGTGGTCGTTGGGTGTGGGCGAGCACGAGGAAGATGCGCCGCATGCGTCCAGCGCGCGCGCTCGCTACCCGCGGGTTGGCGCGCTCTCTATGCCTGCCAGCAGAGTTTCGCGCCAGCCAAGACCGGCCGCCGTGTCCTCGGATTCTGCCGCGTATTCCGCACCGATGTGTTGCGTCCAGCCGCGTGCTGCGATCTCACGGAAGACCGCGCGATAATCCAGCTCGCCGCGGTCCGGCTCCTGGCGCTCCGGCACGCCGGCAACCTGGATATGGCGGATGTGGGGCCAGTGCTCGGCCATGCGCCGCAGCACGTCACCCTCGCCGCGGGCGACGTGATAGGTGTCGAAGATCATGCCGAGCCGCGGGTGATTGAACGCAGCGACGATGTCAGCGGCGAGATCCGAGCGGGTGTTCACGTACTGGGGCCGGTCGCGTCCGTTGATGCCTTCAATGAGCAGCGTCGGCCCGTCGGTGTCTGCCACCACCTGCTCCAAAGCCCAGGCGAGGTTGGCGCGGTAGACGTCGAGGGCCTCGCCAGCGCGGATGGCCGGATCGACAACGTTGCCGGCCAGCACATGAATGAAACGGCTGTCGAGCGCGTCGGCGTAGGTCATCGCCTGGGTGAAATGCCGCTTGAAATCATCCTCGCGGCCCGGGACGCCCGCCAGTCCGAATTCGCCGGCATCCAGATCGCCGGGGCTCGTGTTCAATGAAATCAGCTCAAGGCCATGATCGTCCAGGCGGGGGCGCAGGCTGTCGGGCGGGAACGCGTAGGGAAACCAAAGCTCAACGGCGTCGAAACCGTTGCTGGCTGCGGCGGCAAACCGGTCAGGGAAGTCGAACTCGGCGAAGAGGATGGAAATGTTGGCCGCAAAGTGAAGCATCGGCACAGCCTCCGGTGCGTGAACGGATGCCCGCCGATGGCTTTGGGGGCGCAGGGGTGGCAGGGCACGCGCCATTTTGCGACTTGCGTTGACGGACGCGTTGCTTGCAGGCGTAGCCGCAACGCCGACACGGCGCCAGCACCAAGCAGCGCTTGCGCCGCCACTCAGCGTGGCGCTGCGAATCGGGGGGGCCTGCCCACCGGCACCGCCGTCGCCCCTCGTGCGCCGGCTCCTATGGCCATCCGTTCTCTTAAGCATTGGACCCCGACATGGAAGCCAACGTCTGGATTGTCTTCCTCGCCGGGCTGATCACGGCCATCTTCACCGGCCTCGGGGCCCTGCCGTTCGTTTTCGCGCGCCAATTCAGCCGCTTCTGGCTCGGGGTCGCGAACGCGGCAGCGGGCGGTCTCATGATCGGCGCAAGCATCAACCTGATTGTGGAAGGCGCGCGGCTCAGCCTGGATGGTTTGCTGCTGGGTCTGTTGCTGGGGTTGCTTGCGATCTGGCTTGCGGATCGGATCATTGCCGCACGCGGGGAGCCGGACGTGGCGGATCTGCAGGGCGCAGGCGCGCGCAAGGCGCTGCTGGTGCTGGCCGTGATGACGGCGCACTCGTTCGCCGAAGGGGTGGGCGTCGGCGTGGCATTCGGCGACACGCCCAAACTGGGCGAGGTCATCACGACCGCGATCGCACTGCACAACATCCCCGAAGGTCTGGCCATTTCGCTGGTGCTGGTGCCGCGCGGCGCGCCGGTCTGGAAAGCCGCCGGCTGGAGCATTTTCACAAGCCTGCCGCAACCACTGATGGCCGTGCCGGCCTTCCTGTTTGTGCTCGCGTTCAAGCCGCTGCTGCCCATCGGGCTCGGGATCGCCGCCGGTGCGATGTTCTGGATGGTCGTCTCGGAGATCTTGCCGGACGCTTATGAAGATGTGTCGCCGAGCACGGCCGGTCTCACCGTGATGCTTTCCATGATCGCGCTGTGGTCCTTCCAGCATTTTGTGCTGGGCCATTGGTGAGTGTGCGCTGTGCGCCTCTCTGCTTGACCGCGAGCCCGGCCGGATCTGTTGGAAACGCACCACACGCGCCAACCCGTTGTTGTTGCGCTGATTTCTCGGTACGATTGATCGCCCCTGAAGTGGACGAACCCCACAAAAAAGCCGCCGACCCGGGGGTCAGCGGCTCTCGCACGACGCCAGTACACGCCGGGTCAAGTGACCTCGGCGTGTCGACGGACTTATCAGAATGCAGCCTTGGAGCCGAACGAACCGCGGAACTGGCTCGGCAGAACGACGGAATCGATGGCGTGGATGATGCCGTTGGTGGCCTTCACGTCGGCGAGCACAACGTTTGCACCGTTGACCGTGACACCCTCGCCCGTACCGTCGATCACGAGCGTGTCGCCAGCAACCGTCTCAACTTCGAGCTTCTTGCCCTTCACGTCGGCAGCCGTGACAGCCTGGCCCTTCACGACGTGGTACTTCAGAAGCGTCGTGAGGTCGGCATTGTAGTCGCCGCTCGTCAGCTTCTTCATCGCCTTGGCCGGGACCTTGCCAAACGCATCGTCGGTCGGTGCGAAGACCGTGTACGTCGCGTCAGCCTGAAGTGTGTCGGCAAGGCCAGCGAGCGTAGCAGCCTTGAGCAGCGTGTTGAACTTGCCAGCGGCCTTGGCCGTCTGAACGATGTTCTTCGCCTTGGACGTGTTGGCGGCAGAACCCGCCTGGGCAATGCTCAGCGGAGCAATGGCGGCAGCGGAAACGGCGAGGGCAAGTGCAGCACGGCGAACGATTGTCATAGGTGGACCTCCACTATTGAGTGACGGTTTATTCCTATAACTTTTGGCCAAGAGTTGGACTCAAGCCGGCTCACGATGGCGTGATCGATTTATGACGCTTTTTTCATGAAATGGAAGAAAGGGACTGAGTGACGACGCACAGGCCGAGTTGCTGGGAATGGAAATTGCGCGGCATTATGTGAAAGATGACGGTCAATCTTCGCCCTGCGCGGTGATCGAATGGCATGAGGGTGCGAACGTCAATGAAAGTGCGCCCGTTTGAAATCTGAAAACGGTTGGGCTGAGAAACAAAAAGGGTGAGACGGTCAATAATGGCCTCAGTCCGCATATGGCGACCGGCGAAACGCCAGGCATCCACGCATAAAACACCGCAGCATCTGAAGAAAAAGCACGGGCCCGAAGGCCCGTGTGCGTCATCAATCGGCTTTGTCGTCACGGGCGCCGATCAGATCCGTCAGCTGTCATCAGTTGACGGCCGCGGCACCGCCGAACGAGCCCCGCACGGCCTGCGGAAGAACCACGGCATCGATCACGTGGATCACGCCGTTGGAGGCTTCCACGTCGGCTGCGATGACCTTGGCGCCGTTCACAGTGACGCCAGAGCCCGTTGCGTCGATTTCGAGCGAACCGCCCTGGACCGTTTTGACCGTGAGCTTCTTGCCGGCAATGTCGCCAGCCATCACCTTGCCCGGGATCACGTGGTAGGTCAGCACCGTGCCAAGCGCATCGTTGTGCTTGCCGTCGGTCAGCGTCGACAGAACCTCCGACGGCACTTTCGCAAATGCTGCGTCGTTCGGCGCAAAAACAGTAAAGGGACCTTCGCCCTTGAGTGTCTCAACGAGGCCGGCAATTTTAACAGCCGAAACAAGCGTTGAGAATCCATCGGTCGATGCTGCAATGCCCACGATATCCTTCTTGCCGTGATTGTCGGCAAGTGCAGATTTGGCTGGAGCGATAGCGGCTGCTGCGACAACGGCAGCGATTGCGATCTTACGCAGTCCAAACATGGCGATCTCCTTTTGTTGGAAGGCCGCACAATCAACGCTTACGTGATCGGCACGGTTCGCTCGCGCACGTGGATGTAATGTGAGAAATCTTTCATTCAAAAAAGCAGCCAATGGAAGATCCAATCCGAGCCAAAGGGCATGACAACAATTTCACGGCTTGCGTTTGTTTCGAGCGCAAGCAGGCGGAAACTGTAAATTGACTGTCATAATAGAGGCGATGGTTGTGCGGCTGGGCGGCCAATGGGGCGTGCCGACACTCAGTCGCCAGCCGCATTGAAATCAGCCCGGGTCAACAGCGGCTCGAACGCAAGGCCTTGCGCGGCGAACGCCTCGCCAGCCCCTTCCCCCCGATCGACCACGGTGATCACGCGGTCGATCACGGCACCGCCAGCGCGCAGCACATCTGCCGCCTTGAGCGCGGAGCCTCCTGTCGTCGTCACATCCTCAAGCAGGCAAACCTCGCAGCCTGCGAGTGTTTCGCCATCGGCCAGCCCCTCGATCAGCTTGCGAGTCCCGTGTTCCTTCACTTCCTTGCGGACAAAAAAGGCCTGCAGCGGCTTTTGCGTCATCGCGCTGAGCGCCGCTGTCGCCGATGCGATGGGCACCGCGCCCATTTCAAGGCCGCCAATATGGGTCACGCGCGCGGCGCGCAGACGATCCAGGATCAGCAGTGCCATGGCCGCGGCACCGTCAGGATGCATCATCGTCGCCTTCATATTGAAGTAGAACGCTGATGTGCGGCCCGAGGCCAGTTGGATCTCGCTGCCCGTCAGCAGTGAACGCGCGGTGATCAGCTGAATGAGGCCGGCACGCGCGGCTGCGATCGCGTCTGCGCTCATATCAAGCGTCGTGCGTCCTGGGGTCATGCTTTGGTCCGTTGTGGTGAGGTGGGTGCCAGTTCGCTCAGGCGCACGGGCCTCCCGGCTGGCACCAAGAAGGTGCCTCGGTTGGCATATCGAGGGTCCCCGGGCTGGCGCGCCGCCTCAGGCGTAAGGCGCTTCGGGGATTGCGTCGTGGCGCATGAGAAACTCGCGGATCACGGCGATCGTCTCATCATCGCGCAACAGGGGCGCATGGCCCTGGCGGGGCACGGTGCAGATCTCCATCCGCGGATGCCGGTCGGCCATCTCGTTGACCGTTTCCTCGCTCAGCAGGTCGGACAACTCACCCCGGATCGTGAGCACTGGCACATTCTTGAGCGCATCGAACTGAGGCCACATGTCCGGCGGGCCGCCTTCCAGGTCCAGGTTCGTGATCGCCTTGCCGAGGTCCGGATCATACCCATGGGACGGCGCGCCATGGGCGTCGTTGAACAGTTGGCGGGCCACGATCTGCCATTCGTCGTCGGTCACGTCGGGAAAATCCCGGACGTTCATGCCGCGCACGAGCTCTGCGGCGTCCTCCCAGGTGTCGGGCACTGGCACCCGCCCCACGTAGCCGATGATGCGGGCCAGACCGTCCGTTTCGAGCTTGGGGCCAATGTCGTTCAGGATCACGCACCCCAACGCGCCTGGGCGCATGGTGGCGAGGATCATCGCGATGATGCCCCCACGCGAGGTGCCCAGGACGGCCAGATCGTGCAGCCCATGCATCGTGATGAAGTCGAGAACGTCCAGCGCTTCCATGAACGGCGTGTAGTTCTCCCAGTCGGGATCGTATTCCGACAGGCCGCGGCCGCGATAATCGAGGCAGTAGACCGCGCGCCGGTGGGCGGCGGGTGAGGACAGAATGCCTGCGATGCGCTGAAAATCACGTGCGTTACGGCTGAGGCCCGGCAAGCACAGCAGCGTGCGCCTTGGACTGGCCGGTGCCGGATAGTGCCGGGCGTGCAGGCGCAGGCCATCGCGAGATGTGTAATAAAGGTCCTCCCAGGACTGGTCTGTCTCGCTGATGGGCCGGATCGCGCGTTCTTGCATGGTCGTCGTCGCTCAGTGTTGTCCTGCCCCTATCGGGCTGCCGGCCAGCATGACCGGATCCGGCTTTGCGCGCAGCCTCCCCATCCGATCACCCCGCTTGCTGGTGCGTTGGCTGCGGTGCGCGCGCAGCGTGGCGCGTTTGCACCAGTACGGATCGGTTCGACACACGCGGTAAGGAAGCGTTAATCGACTTCGCCCACCGTTCGCCCACATCGCCGGTGGCTTGACGCGATCTGCCACCGCAACAGGGGGCGGAGGGTCACTCATGTCAAGGACAAGCATATCACTGGCGGGCTTTGGGGGCGTCGGCGGGCGCGCGGCAGTTCTCGCGGTTGCGGCCTGCATCGCGTTTACAGCCGGTGCAGCACAGGCTGGCGGTCTGTATGACCCCGGCTTGCGCGGTTCGTTCAAGGACGTCGCGTCATACAAGCCTGCGTCACGCTATTACATCGGTCTGCGCGGTG
>CAZGNQ010000068.1:0-13900 GCA_964527285.1 uncultured Hyphomicrobiales bacterium
TTTCCTTGCAAAAGGCGACAGTGGAGTTGCGCGGGGTTTGCCAGCCTTGCCGGAACGCATCGGCCAATTGATCAGCCCCCAGAGCGCGCAGGCAGCTGGGGCATCGTGGCGCGCCGGTGGCCAGTGGCGTAAACTGACGTGAAGTGAAGTGACGCGAGAGGCGGGCCAGGCATGGTCGGCGCAGGTCTTGGCGATGCACCGTCGCTTCGCGCGGCTCAAAACGTTGCCTCCCGGCAGGCGACCGCCCGTGTGAGCGGAACACGCCTTAAAGGTTTCAAGGTCAAAAGGCGTGTACTTGAATGGCTCTGCGGCACTGTGGTGGGGCCGGATCTTTCGACCCTGCCCATGCCACCTGGATCTGATAAGTTCTAAAGGCCGTTCACAGGCACCTTCAGCATCCTGCGGCCACTCCCGTCCGTTGGCACGGCGCCGGCGCGCATGTTCACCTGCAGCGACGGGATGATGAGCTTTGGCATATCCAGTTTCGCATCGCGCTCGGTCCGGAACTTGACGAATTCCTCCTTCGTCTAGCCGCCACCGACGTGGATGTTGAGCGCCTTTTCATCCGCATCCGTCGTCTCCCTGCGGATCTCACGCCCATTCGGCCCGTAATCGTGGCACATGAACAGCCGCATCTCGTCGGGCAGTGCCAACACCTGCTGGATGGAGTCAAAGAGCTGGCCGGCATCGCCGCCCGGAAAGTCCGCGCGGGCGCTGCCACCGTCCGGCATGAAGAGCGTATCGCCCACGAAGGCGGCATTGCCGACCACATGCGTCATGCAGGCCGGCGTGTGCCCGGGCGTGTGCATGACAAAGGCGGTTATCGTGCCGATCGTGTACGTGTCACCGTCGTCAAAAAGCCGGTCGAACTGGCTGCCATCGCGCTGAAACTCAGTCCCCTCATTGAACACCTTGCCAAAGGTGTCCTGCACGACTGTGATGTTCCGACCGATGCCGATTTTTCCGCCCAAGCGCTCCTGGATGTAGGGCGCGGCGGAGAGGTGGTCGGCGTGGACGTGCGTTTCGATCAGCCATTCCAGGGTGAGGCCACGGGCTTTGATTTCCGCGATCAGTTCATCGGCGTGATCATGTGTGATCCGCCCCGCCGCATAGTCGATGTCCATCACGGAATCGATGACGGCGCACGACGTCGACTGCGGATCGGCCACGATGTAGCTGATCGTGTTGGTGGCATCGTCGAAGAAGCCCTTCACGTCGGGCGCGGTGGTCATATCGACGGGATAACCGCTCATATCATCCTCCACTTGAAACCTCGCGCACGAGGCGGATTGCAGAGTAACCCCGAGGGCGGGGGAGGGGGCACGATGCCCAGCGCCTGCGGATCACACGCCACCAGCCTGTCACGCCGGGGCGGTCCCTGCCTTGGGATTCATCAATGCCTGGATGCCGCGGGCAGCAAGCATCCCGGCAATGAGTGCGGCAACGAACATGACAACGCGCACGTCGAGTGTGCCCAGCGCCGGCAGTGCGCCCCCAGGGCAGAAGCCGGAAAGGCCCCAGCCGAGCCCAAACACTGCCGATCCACCGACCAGGCGGGCATCCACGTCCTGGCGGGTGGGCAGGCTGAAGCCGGTGTCGAGCAGCGGACGGTCACGACGGAGCACCAGCCGATAGCCAACGAGCGTCGTAAGCAGCGCACCGCCCATGACGAACGCCAGGCTCGGGTCCCACGTTCCGGCAACGTCAAAGAAATTCAGCACCTTCGCAGGGTTGGCCATACCGGCAATCAAAATGCCCACGCCAAAGACAAGGCCGATCAAATAGGCTGCCAGCAACCGCATGGTTTCTCTCCCTCGATCAATTCCGCCATTCATCGGACCAACCACAGCGCGGCTTCCAGCACGGTGCACCGCTCCGGCATCAGCCGCCCAGAAGATGGCGTGTGACGTAGACCGTCACACCCGTCACACCCATGAAAGTGAGTGTTGCCACCAATGAGCGGGCCGACAGCCGGGCAAGCCCGCACACGCCATGACCCGATGTGCAGCCTGAGCTGAACGTCACGCCGACACCGACCAGAACGCCCCCGACGACGAGCGCCAACGTGGAGACGGGCACGGTGATCACGGGCGATGCGCCGGTCACAGCGAGCATGGCAACGGGCGCCGTCAGCATCCCCGCGATCATCGCAATGCGCCAGCCACGGTCAGCCCCCAGCAGCGCGCCCGAAAGAATGCCCGTTGCCCCCGCGATCCGCCCGAGGCTCGCCATCAGCAGCACGGCCGCAAGGCCGATCAGAATGCCACCAAAAAGGGACTGGAGTGGTGTGAACGCCGTTTCCATGGATAATGTTCTCGCAAACCATCGTCAAGACGCACAGATGCGCGATCTATCGGTCTACTTGGAGATATCATCCTTGCGCGCAAGGCGTCATGCATCAATTGGTGCAGTGGCGCCCACTATAACGGCGCCACCGTACGGTGATGGAGGCCAGCGCCCGTTCAGTGCACGCCGGCCACGGCTGCGACTGCCGCGTCGACGGCCTGGCGCGTCAGTTCAAGGTCGTCTTCGGTCAATGCCAGCGAGGGATACATCTTTCCGGGGGACTTGAAGACGCCGTTGGCCCGCAGCGTGGCATTGTACGCAGCGCTGTGACGGGGGTCGCGGTGGCGTGCACTGCGATAGTCTCGGCATTCGGCATCGGTGAAGAAGATATCGAACAACGTCGG
This sequence comes from uncultured Hyphomicrobiales bacterium, assembly GCA_964527285.1. Taxonomy (GTDB): domain Bacteria; phylum Pseudomonadota; class Alphaproteobacteria; order Rhizobiales; family CAZGNQ01; genus CAZGNQ01. The sequence goes on from CAZGNQ010000068.1 coordinate 2,691, forward strand.
ATCGCCACAGATCCGGTGGGGAATGCCGGCCGCCGCCAACGCATCCGACTGCATTTCTTGCAAGCGCCGGCCCAGTGCGACGAGGCGGTCATATTGACCTTCGCGCCTCAGGATTTCCATCGTCTTGAGCCCTGCGACGGCTGCCACGGGGTTGCCCGAAAGCGTGCCGAGTTGCATCAGCCAGCGTTCATGGCCAACCGCCGCCTTGTCAAAGTGGGTCATAACCTCAGCGCGCGCGCCGACAGCGGCCAGCGGAAACCCACCACCGATGATCTTCCCGAGCGTGCAAATGTCGGGCGTCACGCCATAGCGCTCCTGAGCACCGCCGTAGGCGAGCCGGAAACCGGTGACGATCTCATCAAAGATCAAGAGCACGCCATGTCGATCACACAGCGCACGCAGCCCTTCCAGGAAACCGGGGCGCGGAGGAATAATGCGTTGCAGCGGCTCCACGATCACCGCGGCAACATCAGCGTGCTCGCCCAGCAGCGAGGCGACGGCATCAAGGTCGTTGAACGGGGCGATCAGCATCTGCTCGGCGACGCCCGGCGGAATGCCGGCACTGTCGGGCACGGCTTGGGGGAAATTGACCTGGCGCGTGGGGGCAAGGCTCATCTGCGCCTCCGCTGACATGCCGTGGTAGCCGCCCTCGAATTTCACGATCTTGTTGTTGCCGGTGAACGCGCGGGCGAGGCGGATCGCATACATGTCCGCCTCACCGCCGGAGGTGACGAAACGCACCTGCTCGCAACAGGGCACTGCCTCGACGATCGCCTCGGCCAGTTCGATGCCCCTGGCGTTGTTGGCAAAAAACGTCATGCCGCGCGGCAGTTGTTCCAACACCGCCTCCATCACCTCGCCATGACCGTGCCCGAGCAGCATGGGGCCGGAGCCGATCAGATAATCGACGTACTCGTTGCCATCCTCGTCCCAAACCCGCGCGCCTTCACCCCGGGCAATGACGATGCCCGGATCGAAATTGCCAAAGGTTGCGGCCGGCAGAACCGCATGCGCGCGTTCGATCCATTCCGCCTGTGTGGAGATTTTTTGCATGGCTTCAATCCAGGATCAGGTCTGGCGGGCCGAGGAGATCAAGGTCAGGTGTGATGCCCAGCCCTGGGCCCTCTGGCGGTGCAATGCGGCCGGCATCACGGGTGGGAGCGTCAGGTGCGATGCGTGGGCTGACGTAGGCCGACAGGTCGCACACGTTCATGACCCTCCGCGGATCCGTCGCTGCACCCAGGTGCAGGAGCGCCGCGGTTGTGATGTCACTGCCCCACGTGTCCTCGATGCACATTTTTGCTCCCAGATGGAGACAAAGGTCGCGCGCCGCACGGGCAGGCGACAGACCGCCGAACTTCGACAGCTTCACCGCCACCGCGTCCATGCACCCGGCCCGCTGGCCCTCCAGAAGGCTGGCGGTGTCGTGCGCCAGTTCATCGAGCTTCATGGGCAGGCCGGTCGCCGCCCGCACCCGCGCACAATCGGCAATCGTGGCGCAAGGCTGCTCCAGCATGATGTCATAGTCTGCGACCGCCCGCCCCACGCGGGTCGCATCGAGCGATGTGGCGCCGCAATTCCAGTCCCCATAGACGAGCGGGCCCGCGCCAACCGCGTCCCTCACCTTGATGAGCCGCTCAACGTCCGTCTGCCAATCGCCCGAGGCGCCGAGCTTGACCTGGAACTGGCAGATGCCCTCGGCCTGGGCCTCACGCGCAATGCGCGCCATCTCATCGGGCGCGATGCAGGTGATGGAGTGATAAAGCGGCATACTTTGCGTTCGCCGACCGCCCAACAGCGCGTGCAGCGGTAGGCCGGCCACCTGACCGGTGATGTCCCACAAGGCAATATCAAGTGCCGATTTGGCGTAGACGTGACCCTGCAGCCAGGCATCCGCCTTGGCCATCACCGCCTCCGGTCCGATCGGATCGGCCCCAATGATCACCGGCGCCAAGTCGGTGACCGCTGGCCCCACGCCGCGGGCGTAGGCGGGGAGATAATGTGGGATGGGACACACCTCTCCCCAGCCGGTCACGCCGGCGTCCGTGTGCAGCGCAATCGCGACCGTCTCGACCGTATCACACGTCTTGCCGTCGGCCATGTAATAGGCCTGGTGGCTGGTCAGTGGCACGTGCCAGAGGGAAAGCCTGGTGATCTTCATGGGCCTGAGGAGCAGTGATGCTGCACTTCGAAGTCGAGGCAGCGTGGTGAAGCGGAAAATTATTCACTCATGGATCGCAACGGGCCCGCCAAGGGCAGCCTCGTCGGGATGCACGCCGAGGCCTGGGGCCTCCGGAAGCGCCAGGTGGCCGTCAACGTTACGGGGCCCCCGCCCGCCAGCGACATCGCGGGTGATCATGTCCTGACAAGCCCACACGGCGTGGCAATGTATGTCCGGAATGGTCGCGGCCAGGTGCAGTGCCTCGGTGTCCGCCAGAACCGTGCCGCCGGTCGCCATCACATACATGTCGATGCCGTGGGCGAGTGCGATGTCGCGCATCCGTGCCGCCTTGGTCAGGCCGCCGACCCTGTTCAGCTTGATGCCGAAGACCTCAGCCAGTCCGTCGCGGGCGATGCGCGCTGCATCCTGCAGCGTCACCAGGCTTTCATCGACGGACACCGGCGAGGCGTGTTTGCCGGCAATCGCCGCGATGTCGTCGAGCGTCTCGCACGGCTGCTCAAAAATCACATTGAGGTCGGCACACGCGCTCATCACCCGCAGCGCCTGCTGGCGGCTCCAGCCGCGGTTGACGTCATAGAGATGAATGTCTCCGGGCCGTCGCAGGTTTTCCAGTTCACGAACGCGGGCGATCTCCTGCACCACATCTCCGCCGATCTTGATCGAATGGGCCACATAGCCACGCGCCCTGTAGCGCTCGATGACGTCCCGCGCCTCTCCGATGGTCTTGGCACCAATGGAGGCCGCGATGGGGCGCGGGGTGCGCGATCCCCCGCCCATGAGGTCCGCAATCGGAAGGCCCGCGGCCTGCCCTGCAATGTCCCAGCAGGCCATGTCGATGGGCGCTTTGGCATACAGATGCCCGGGCAATGCCAGGTCCATGGCCCGTTCCACGGCCAGCAAACAGCGGGGATCCTGCCCCAGGATCGCTGATGCCATGGTCTCGATGCCTGCGCGGATGCCGGGTCCGTGGGCCGGCACGTAAGTGTGCCCCCACGGCGTTCCCTCGCCCCAGCCAGTGAGGCCTTCGTCCGTCTCGAGCTTGACGAACGTGGCATCCAACACATCGAACTTCAGCCGGCCGGCCGACAGCCAATAGGGGTGCTCAAGTGGCAGATCGACCTTGAAAACGCTGATCCGGGTGATCTTCATTGCCGCCGCTCCACGCTCGCGGGCAGCCGGCGCAACGGCTTTTTTCTCCACGCGGTCACGGGATCACCACGATGTTGCCAACGTGCTCCTTGGCCACGAATGCCGTTTGCGCCTCGCGTAATTCCTCCAGTGGATAGGTCGCGGCAAGCGCCGGCTTGACCTCCCCCGCCTCGATGTAGCGCACCAGGTTGGTCATCACCTCCGGGTCGATCACCGTGGAGCCGAAGAATGTGAGATCGCGCAGATAGAGCGTACGCAGATCAAGGGACACAATCGGGCCAGCGATTGCACCGGAACACGTGTAGCGTCCGCCGCGCTCCAGCACGTCGATGAGTTCTGGCCAGTAGGCGCCGCCGACGACATCTGCCACGACCGTTATTTTGTCTCCAGCAAGCGCGCCACGCAGGTTGTCAGGATTGCGCGGCAACACGGCGTCAGCGCCAAGTGCCGCAACGTCTGCGTGCTTTGCTTCGGATGCGAGGGCGATGACCTTTGCACCGCGACGCCTGGCCAGTTGCACCAGCGCGCCTCCGACGCCGCCGGACGCACCGGGCACCAGGACCGTGTCGTTCCAGTCCACCGCGGCGCGCGTCAGCATGCCTTCCGCGGTGGAATAGGAGCACGAAAAGGTGGCCATCTCCGCGTCAGAAAACGGGGCGTTGACCGCAATCGCATTGGCGGATGGCAACACCGTATATTCCGCGAATCCACCGTCGCGCTCGGAACCGAAATAACCGACGCTGGCGGGATCTGCCGGGTCGCGCAGCCAATTGTCCGTGATAACGCGCTCGCCGATGCGTGCTGTATCGACGCCACCTCCGACCGCAACGATCGTGCCGCAAGCATCCGCCCCCTGGATCCGCGGGAAGCGGATCGGCGCGCCGCCCCAACTTGGGTCCTCATCGGCAGGGGCGCCGTCGGCCGCATTCGTGGCGCCTGTCACGGTCTTGGAGTACCAGCCGATGCGCGTATTTATGTCTGTGTTGTTGAGACCGCAGGCGCCGACGCGCACCAGCACCTCTCCCTCAGCGGGTTCAGGCCGCGGCCAGTCCGTCCGCCAGGCGAGTTGATCGAGCCCGCCATGGCCCATCGTCACCATCGCACGCATCGTTGCCGGCAAGGTCACTGCGCTGCCTCCATAATCGCATCGGTGCGCGGCCGCAGGCTCTGCGGATCGTAAGCCGCCGCGTCCAGCACGCGAGCAGCACGTGGCGCACCCAATATGACAACCTCCAGCCCGGTGCCGTGTTCAGCCGCCTCAGGCTTGATGTAGGCAAACGCCAGGATTTTGCCGACCGATGGCCCATAGGCCACCGATGCCGTTGCGCCGACCACGCGCCCGGCGTGCAGCACCGCCTCGCCGCCGTGGCCGTCCACCTCGCCGTCCGGCTCGATCTCCAGGTAGGCGCAAATCCAGGGGCGCTGATCCTCATTCAGCGTGGCTTCCCGGCCCAGGTAATCCTTGTCGCGCCTGGCAAAGCGCAGCACATCCGCCTCGGCCAATGTCACCTCGTTGGTCAGTTCTCCTGCGCCTTTGAACGCCTTTTCCATCCGCATGGCGTTCATTGCGAAACTGCCGTAGTCGACCATGCCGTGCGCATCGCCGGCAGACCGCAGCGCCCCGTAGACCGCTTGGCAGGCCGCGCTAGGCATGTGCAATTCCCACCCCAGTTCCCCGGCGTAGGACATGCGCAACGCCCAGATCGTGTGCCCGCCCACGGAGATCTCGCGGGCGCTCAGCCAGGGGAATGCGGCGTTATCGAGCCGGGCATCCGTGCACGCCGAAAGCACCGTGCGCGACAGTGGCCCATTGAGTGCCAGTGCTGACCAGTCCTGCGAAAGGGAGGTGACCGTAACCGCGTCGTCGCCACGGTGGCGCGCCAGATGGTCAAGCAAACGCTGCTCAAAAAACGCAGCGCAGACGAGGTAGAACCGATCCGCCGCCATGCGCACAACCGTGGTTTCCAACTCGATCCGACCGCGCCGATTGAGCATGTGCGTCAACGCGATGCCGCCAACCTTCGCCGGCAGCCGGTTCGCCGTCAGTCCGTCAAGGAGGCGATGGGCATCGGGCCCCTCCACGAGCACCTTGGAAAATGCGGTGACGTCAATCACGCCCACACGCTCGCGCACCGCGGCAACCTCTTCGCAGACGATGTCATGCACTGCCGTGTGTCGGAACCCGTAATGATCGCGTTGAGCCACGTCACCACGCGCAAACCAACGCGGACGCTCAAAGCCATAGACCTCCTCAAACACGGCGCCTCGGGCCTTGAGCGTTTCATATAGGGGAGATGGTTTCACCGGCCGGCCGGCAAGACGGTTGAAATGCGGGAAGGGGATCTCGTGGCGCAGGCAATAATCTTCCTTCGCCTTGACGCTCTGCCAGTCGCGGGTTGCATAGTTGCCAAAACGGCGCGGATCATACTCACGCATGGAGATGTCGGCAGCGCCGTGGACCATCCATCGCGCCAGTTCACGCGTCAGGCCCGGCCCCCAGCCGATGCCGATCTGCGTGCCGCAGCAGCACCAATAATTCTCCACACCGGGCGCCGGGCCAATCAGCGGGTTGCCATCCGGCGGGTGACTGATCGCGCCGTGCACTTCGCGGGTGATGCCAAGATCAGCAAACACAGGCATCCGCTCCAGGCTCGCCTCCAGCCAAGGCATGATGCGGTCGTAGTCCGCATCGAAGAGCTCGTTCTCCGCCTCCCAGGGGCAATCATCCTCCCACACCGTGTTTGGATTGGCCTTTTCGTAGATGCCGATAAGGCCGCGCTTCTGCTCCATGCGGATATAGCCCGACACCTTGCGATCGTCGCGGATGACGGGCAGTTCGCGCTCAAGGTCCTGGAATTCCGGCACCGGGTCCGTGACGAAATAATGGTGCGTCATGGAGGTCATGGGCAACTGCAGGCCGGACCAGTCGCCCATCTGGCGGGCATACGTGCCGCCCGCATTGACCACATGCTCGCACAAAATCAGGCCGTTTTCCGTCTCCACCAACCATTCGCCGCTGGCCGTCCGTGTGATGTTGGTTGCACGACAGCGCCGCACGATCCGCACCCCAAGCGCGCGTGCGCCAGCCGCCATCGCCATGGTGACGTTCGTCGGGTCCACATGCCCATCATCGGGCGTGTGCAGTGCACCGCGCACGCCATCAAGGTTATAAAACGGGTGCAACTCAGCCACACGCTGCGGGGAGACCAATTCGATGTTAAACCCCAGGCTGCGGCCCACCGAGAGCGTATGGCGCAGCCAGTCCATCTCATCATCGCAGTATGCCAGCCTGAAGGAGCCGCAGCCGTGCCATGTGACGGCCTGGCCCGTCTCCGCCTCCAGCGCGCCCGCGTAGAGCCCGATGTTATAATCCACACAGCGCCCCAGAGAAAAACTGCTTGTGGAGTGCGTGATCTGCCCGGCCGCGTGCCAGGTCGAGCCCGATGTCAGTTCGGCCTTCTCCAGCAGAACCGTTTCCGCCCCCCACCCCTCGTGGGCAAGGTGGTACGCCAGCCCCACGCCCATGATGCCGCCGCCGACAATGACGACGCGGGCATGGCTGGGCACCGGCGAGCCGGATGAGGCGGTCTCAGTCATCGTTTTTATCTCCGTGCCCCCGAAAACCGGCGGGGCGACAAACTGCTCGACACGCTAGCGGGACATCTGTATCATCGTCAACCATGAATGCGACAGATGTATCAATTCCGGTCCTGGAACGCCTCACGCGGGAGTGGGATGCCCTCACCCCCGAGGCGCAGAAGGCTGCGCGCTATGTGCTGGAAAACCCACACGACGTCGGCGTTTCCACCGTGCGGGAAATTGCCGAAGCCGCCCGGGTGAAGCCGAACACGGTGGTGCGCATGGCCCGCCAGGTCGGCTTTGAAGGGTATGAGGACTTTCGCGCGCCATTCCGTGAGGCCATCCGCCAGGGTGCGGTCAGCTTTCCGGACAGGGCGCGCTGGCTTCAGGATATCCGCAAATCCGGCGATCTCGGCGGGCTTTATGCCGATATGGTCGAGGCGGCGATCCGCAACGTGGAAGAGACGTTCGCCAGCATTGCCGCCAGTGATTTGAAGGCCGCTGCCGAATCCATCTGGTCCGCGCGCCGGGTTTTCACACTCGGTGTGGGTGTCAACAACGCCAATGCGCGCAATTTCACTTATCTGGCATCGACGGGCATGACCCAGTTCCATGCCATTCCCCGGCCGGGCTCCACCGCCATTGACGATCTGGCCTGGGCCGATGAGCGCGACGTTCTTATCGCCATGACGTGCCGCCCCTATAGGACCGAGGTCGTGGAATCCGTGCAGATTGCAAGAGATCAGGGCCTGACCGTCATCGGCCTGTCGGACAGCCCTGTCAGCCCGCTCATCCTGGGCGCAGATCACGCATTTCTGGTCGCAGCGGACACGCCGCAGTTCTTTCCATCGTCTGTATCGACCATCGCGCTGCTCGAAACCCTGCTGAGTTTCGTGATCGCCGTTGCGAGCGATGAAATTGTCGAACGGGTTGAAACATTTCACCAACGCCGACATCAGCTCGGCATCTATTCGGAGGAGCCGGAATGAGCGCACAGGCAGAGCCGATCCGCTCACTCGCAGCGCGCTATTACACCGATCCTGCCATTTTCGAGCAGGAGAAATCCGGCCTGTTGGCGCGCACCTGGCAGTTCGCCGGTCACGCCAGCCAGTTGGAAAATGTCGGCGATTACTTCACTTTTGAATTGGCTGGTGAAAGCCTGTTCTGCATTCGCGGACGCGACGGGCGCATCCGCACGTTCTATAATGTTTGTCAGCACCGGGCGCACCAATTGGTCACAGGTGAGGGAACAACACGCGTTGTCGTCTGTCCGTATCACGCCTGGTCCTATGAATTGACCGGCGAATTGCGTTCGGGGCCCAACATCAGATCGGTACAAGGGTTTGACCGGAAATCCATCTGCCTGACACAGGTGCGCACTGAGGTCTTTCTCGGATTTGTCTTTGTCAATCTTGATCCGGACGCTGAGGCCATGGACACATGGTTCCCCCAGGTGCGCGAAGAGCTTGAAAGTTTCATCCCCAACTGGGCGCACCTCAAGCCGCTTGAGTGGGTCGAAATTCCTGAGAACTGCAACTGGAAGGTCTCGGTAGAGAACTATTCCGAATGCTATCACTGCAGCCTCAACCATCCGACGTTTTCGACCGGTGTGATCAAGCCAGAGACCTATGACATCCAGCCCCAGGGATACTGTCTGCGTCACACGACCGAATGCAATGCCGCAGAGCAGATGACCTACGAGATCAACACGTCGCTTGCCAACCACGACAAGTATTCAAGCTGGTTCCTGTGGCCGATGTTCTCGTTTCAGGTTTATCCTGGGAACTTGCTCAACACCTACCACTGGCGGGCGATCGACACCGACCATGTGGTGGTCTGGCGCGGCTGGTACTCGCTCCACGGCGAGGATAACGAGACCGTGCGCCGGATGGCCGTCCAGGACCGGGCGACGACGGTGGACGAGGACATCCGCCTGGTCGAGAGTGTATATCGGGGACTGAAATCACGCGGCTATGTGCCGGGACCACTTGTGGTGGACCCGCAAGGTGGTGTCAGCTCGGAGCACTCGATCATGCACCTTCAACGTTGGATGCGCGAGGCCGTCGATGGCGGAAATGCACACACCTGACATCAAGCCCTACTGGCAGAACCACATCGACGGCGCCTGGGTCGACGGCGGGTCCGGCCGCATTGACGTGATTGATCCCTCGACGGGAGAGAAAATCGCGGAGCATGCGCTGGCCAGTGCGGCGGACGTCGAGCGCGCCGTCCAGGCCGCTGCGCGCGTGCACACCTCAGGTGCGCTGAGCGCGATGCGCCCGTTGGAGCGCGGGCGCATGGTGCAGGCCATGGGCCACTACCTGCTGGCACACAAGGAGGAGATCGCCCGCACGCTCACCCTGGAGCAAGGCAAGCCGCTCTGGGAAGCGCTGATCGAGGTGGAGGGCGCGGCACTCTACTTCGAATACTACGGCAACCAGGCGAGCACCGTGGAGGGCCGGTCCATACCGCTTGGGGAGGGATATTTCGATTTCACCGTCTGTGAGCCGTATGGCGTCTCCGCCCAGATCATCCCATGGAATTATCCGATCGAAATGACGGCACGGTCACTGTCTGCGGCGCTGGCCACAGGCAATGCGTGCGTCGTCAAGTCTCCCGAACTGACGCCGCTCACCAACGCCTGGATCGCCGAGGCCGCCGTTTCGGCCGGCTTTCCTGCAGGCGCTGTCAATGTCCTATGCGGTCTTGGCCACGAAGCGGGCGCCGCGCTTTCCGCCCATCCGGATGTCAATCAGATCGTGTTCACGGGATCCGTGCCCACCGGCATCGCCATTGCCAAAGCAGCAGCGGCCAACGTCGTGCCATGCGTGCTCGAGCTTGGAGGAAAATCAGCCGCCATCGTGCACGATGACGCTGATCTTGAGGCCTTCGAGAATGATATCCGCTGGGGCATTTACTTCAACGCGGGCCAGGTGTGCTCCGCCATGTCCCGCGTGATCGTGCACGAAAGCCGGCGGGAAGAACTGATCGCGCGGGCCGAAACTGTTGCACGCGGCCTGACCGTCCGCCCGGGCATCGAAAGCCCTGAATTCGGTCCCAACATGGGTGCCATGGTGAGCGAGGCGCAGCGCGACCGGGCGCTTGCAATGGTGGCGCGGGCAGAAAGTGCGGGCGCCCGGCTCGTCACCGGGGGGCGAAAATCAAACCGACCCGGCGCGTTTCTCGAGCCGACCGTCTTTGCCGATGTCACGCCGGACATGGAGATTGCGCGCGAGGAGGTTTTTGGCCCCGTCCTCAGCGTGCTCGCGTTCCGCGACGACCAGGAAGCGATCGAGATGGCCAACGCGACGGACTATGGGCTCGTCTCGGGCGTGTTCACTGCCGATCTCGACCGGGCCACGCGGGCCGCACAAAAACTCCGCGCCGGGCAGGTCTTCGTCAACGAATGGTACGCCGGCGGCGTGGAAACACCGTTCGGCGGCTTCGGCAAATCCGGTTATGGACGCGAGAAGGGCCGCGAGGCGCTGTGGAATTACGTGCAAACGAAAAACGTTGCTGTCAGGCTGAGGGCATAGGACATGACCACTTTCGATGAGGATCTGTTCCTCAAGGGTCTTGAAGAGCGCAAGAAAACGCTCGGCGCCGAATATGTGGAGAAAAATCTTGCGGCCGCCGACGATTTCACGCGCCCTTTTCAGGAGGCCATGACGGCGTGGTGTTGGGGGTTCGGCTGGGGCGATGACACTCTGGATGCCAAAACCCGCTCGATGCTGAACCTCGCGATGATCGGTGCACTGGGAAAGATGCACGAATGGGAGATCCACTGTCGCGGCGCTGTAAACAACGGCGTGAGCCGTGAAGAGATCCGCTCCATCATTCACGTGATCGGCATCTACTGCGGCGTGCCGCAAGCGCTGGAATGCTTCCGCGTGGCAAAAAAAGTGCTTGAGGAGTAGTGTCTTGGCACGGGGTTAACGCCGCCGCCAGGTCTCCACTTGGCCTTATCGGCAGCTTCAGCAGGGGCTGTGGACACGGCCTGACCTGTCAGGTGACTTCAGTCTCAACACATATTGTCTTGATCGCCTGGCGTGCAGAGCTGGTCCGGTTCGCTTGAGACCAAGCCGGACATCACGCGACCCCTGTGTGCCAAAGGGCAATGGCCGTCTCCACCGCGCCGACGCCCAACCGAACTGAAAACCCAGCGCACGATTGCGCACTGCTTCAGCGCGCAGGCTTCGGCCAGCACCTGCCCATAAGTCAAACCACTCATTTCAAATCAGATAGGATGGTACCGCCTCCCCGGTTCGAACGGGGGACCTCTAGATCCACAATCTAGCGC
>CAZGNQ010000069.1:0-6823 GCA_964527285.1 uncultured Hyphomicrobiales bacterium
AACGGTGTAGATCTCGATGCCCTTGTCCTTCATGTTCGCGCAGAGTTTCTTGGCCTGATCGGACGCGTTGCCTTCGCCACTGTTGTAGTAAGTGTTATAGTGGCCATCGGTCATCAGGATGGCAACTTTACGCACATCCTCGTTGTCATACTCTGCAGGTTCGCTGTTGCTCGGCCAGATGTTCTTCCACTCGGGCGACAGAAGATACCAGGCCCAGGCTGTTCCCAAATGACCAGCCGTGTAGCCGCTTGCCCGGAAGTTGCCGATCTGGCTTTTGATGGTGTCGGCATCGCGGGAGAGCGGGACAATCTTTGAGTAATCGCCGAGGCAATCGAGGTTCTCCCGATAGGTGCCAACCTTTTCTTCGTCAAACAGGCGGAAGAATTTGCCGTTGCCCGGCGCTGCTTCGGTGAACGGGCTGCCCTGACGTTCGACCACACAAGGGCTGTGGTTAAACGTATACTGCCAGCTCTTCTTTTTGCACTTGTTCTTCAGCTTGCCTTTTCGGTTGTAGCAGTTCGAAGGGTAATCTGTGCCGGATTGCTCACGGCCAGTGACAGATTTGAAATAGTCGCCCACATTGATGGCGTGGGCAAAGGGAACCATGGCCATGCGGTTGTTGTATTCTGGGTCGATCTGATTCGGGTTGAGGACGACGTCGACCAGTTCCTGCGAAGCGAATTTCATGATCTCCATGCGAGTTTCACCATCCTGGGCGGTCGATCCCATCGAGCCCGTCACGTCCAGCATAACCGAGACCTCCAGGTCGCGCCCGTCTGATGATTGCGCGACACCGACTTTGGAGCGGCCGCCGACGGTCAGTATATCCTGATCGCCCAAGCGCATGAACGTTGTGTCCATTGAGGCTTTCAAGGACACTTCAACGCTCAATTTGTCCGGATCGACGTCCACAAAAAGATCTTTATCCGCAACCGTGATCTGTTTGTCATTCAGTCGGACGTTGACGAATTCGCGCACGAGTTCCTCGACGTCGCCTTTGCTCGACCCAAGCTGAAAGGCGCGGCCGCCATAGAGAGCCGCGCTGTCCGCAATTGCGCGGAGATCAATCTGCATGCGCAGCGCGCGACCATAGTCAACGGTAAAGCCGAGTGTCGCAAACAGAAGTGTGAATGTCAGTCCGGCAATAATGGCGATCGTGCCATCTTCGGAGTTTCTGAAGCTCGATGCAAAGCGCATCATTGTTCTGTCCTATCCAGCAGTTGCCTCTGATGAGATCGACCGTATCGGTTTTAGGAAGAGAGGCTGTTTCTCGTCAGTTGTGGATAGTCGGAGGGGCGTGGCGCTGCAACCTGCGATTTCATTGGTTAATGAGCAAACGACGAACGAACTGCGCGCAATTGTCATGACTGGATCGCATAAATATCGAAGGTGAATTCCAGTTTCGAAAGGCGCCATAATTGTGGTTAACGCCAGATTTTCAGCTTCAAGAAGATTCAGTTGAATCTAAAAATCGCACTATTGCAATTGAAGCGGCGTCCATACGCTCTGTGTCCCCATGACGTCACGTTTTTTTTGATCTTTGGCCGGCCGTAAGGGCGTTAATGTGATGCCGGGTTCAGAATTTCTGGATGTCGAGCGTTTGTGCCGAATTGGGCAAGAAGGCGCGATGGTTCATTCTGGATCAAGCGCTTGCGCTATGTTGGCCTTGAGGCAAAGAAGTCGCGATGCCGGCGCCTCGCGTTGTCGATTGTATGATTGTGAGACGTCTAGACCGATTGAGGCGATGTGGCGCGCGAGTGAACGCCCGACTGTGGGGGCAAACTGCAAGCAAGGTGGCGCGATCCAGCCTCGCACTTCAACAGCCAGCTCAACTTGCGTTGCCTCGCGCGCGCTCTATTCCCTGCTTGTGCGCCGCACGGGGCATCGAGTTTGCGAAGCGCTGGCCGCCGGGGACAGCAAATGCCAGAACCGAACCAGCGGAATGAGCGGCCGCTGCCCGCGCTGAAATGAGCGCGCCAGCCGCAGCGGGCCTGAACCAGCGCGTGAGCATGACCGGAACCCACTCAAAGTCCAGTGCCTGCGCCGCGACCGAGCCACCGAACGCGGGCACGGTTGCCGCCGGTTCCGGGCCGCTACAAATCGATCTAAGCGCTGTCATCACGGCGCTGCGCGGCGACAGCCCGCAGATCCTGGTGGTCAACCGCCGGTTTGGCGGCGGCGTGCACCCGGCCACCGGGGCGACGCAAGCCGGCGTCACATCGTTGGCCGTGACCGGGGCCGGCATGGCGTCCGGGCCGAAAGAGCGCCTGCCCTATGGTCCGTTCACGCCGCAGGACCACCGCACGCTTGAGATCGGGCTGAGGGAATGGGTGCGGGCGCAAACCGGCCTCACGCTCGGCTATGTCGAACAGCTTTACACCTTTGCCGACCGCGGCCGTCACACGGAGCCGGGCGACACCAGCCCCCACGTTGTCTCCATCGGCTACGTTTCGCTGGTGCGAATTGAGGAGACGGGCGGCATTCCCGGCGGGCGATGGCTGGACTGGTATCACTTCTTGCCCTGGGAGGATTGGCGCGACGGACGCCCGCCGATCATCGATGACACCATATTGCCTCGGTTGCAGGCGTGGGCCCGGGATGCAGGCACGTCCCGCACGGGGGGCCAGCGTGAGCGTGCACTGACCCCAAGCGAACGGCTCAAGATCTGCTTTGCGGGCGACGGCGGCCGCTGGGATGATGAAAAGGTCCTAGAGCGGTATGAGTTGCTCTACGAGGCGGGTCTTGTTGCCGAGGCCGTCGCCGACGGGCGGACCGGCAGCACAGGGCTGCCGGAGGGGCAGACGCTTGGCCAGTCCCTCGCCTATGACCACAGGCGCATCATGGCCACGGCAATCAGCCGGCTCAGGGCCAAGCTCAAGTATCGGCCGGTGATCTTTGAGGTCATGCCGCCGGAGTTCACGCTGTTTGAGTTGCAAAAAGCCGTCGAGGCGTTCCTCGGCTCTGGCGTCCACAAACAGAATTTCCGTCGGCTTGTCGAAAATGCCGGCCTCGTCGAGGCGACGGGCGGGATCAAAAGCGCGACCGGGGGGCGGCCAGCGCGGCTCTACCGTTTCAGGCGGACGGTGCTGATGGAGCGGCCATCACCGGGCGTGCGGGTACACAGTTTCGTCACGTCGTGACCACTTGCGCGCGAGTGGCAGGAGCACGGGCACGGGCATGGTCAGCGGCAGCAGGTTGATGGTGAGGGGCGGTGCTCGCCTGGAGTGCGGCACCGTTTCGTCGGTGCGGGCTGGTCCCGGCTGGTCCCTTGTGGCGCGTGCTGCGTTGATGTGATCGTGCGGTACGGACCTGGCGTCTTCGTGGCGTGGGGAAGGCCGGGGCAGTGCTGGCGCAGTGGGCGACGCCCGCATCACGATTTCCGGCGGAACCCGTTGGCGCGTTTGCAATTACACTCAATATGATTATATGTGGATTGTCGGATCAACGACGGCCAACAAACTCTGCACCGCATATGCTCATCATGAGCAAATTAGGTGGCGAACCGGATCTGGGAGGAAGCCGTGCTGCAACTGGCTGAACACAAACGGAAAACGGGTGTGACGGCGCACAAGGCACTGCCGATGCCGTCGCTGGCGTACACGCCGGACGTGGAGCGTGCGACCCGTCATCTTTATGAGCGCGTGCGCTCCGTGATGCCGGAGATCGAATGGCGGGGCCACGCGCCATACATCCACGCGATCAATCAGCTCAAGGCGCAGCGCAATGCTGTCGTCCTGGCGCACAACTATATGACGCCTGAAGTCTTCCACGGTGTGGGTGATTTTGCAGGTGACAGTCTGCAGCTTGCACGCGAGGCGGCCAACGTCGATGCCGACGTGATCGTGCAGTGCGGCGTGCACTTCATGGCTGAGACATCCAAACTGATGAACCCGGCCAAGACGGTTCTCATTCCGGACGCCGAAGCCGGGTGCTCGCTGGCCTCGTCGATCACGGCTGAGGATGTGCGCGCCCTGCGTGCCGCCTATCCTGGCGTGCCGATCGTCACGTACGTGAACACGTCGGCGGAGGTGAAGGCGGAGTGTGACATCTGCTGCACCTCGTCGAACGCTGTGGCCGTGGTGGAAAGCCTCGGCGCGGACCGCGTTCTGCTGATCCCGGACCAGTATCTGGCCAAGTACGTCGCCACGCAGACGGACGTGGAGATCCTGACGTGGCAGGGGTCGTGTGAGGTGCACGAGCGCTTCACCGCTGATGAGCTGCGCGACTATCGTGATGCAAACCCAGGCATTCGCATCATCGCACACCCCGAGTGCCCGCCGGATGTGATTGAAGAGGCCGACTTCACAGGCTCGACGTCGGGCATGATCAACTGGGTGAAGAGCAACCGGCCGGCCAAGGTCATGATGGTGACCGAGTGCTCCATGAGCGACAACGTGGCGGCCGAGACACCCGGCGTGGACTTCATCCGTCCGTGTAATTTCTGTCCGCACTTGAATCGGATCAGGCTGGCGTAGATCCTGGAGGCCCTCGTGTTCATGCGCGAAGAGGTCCACGTTGACGACGACGTCGCCGCACGTGCGCGCCAGGCCGTTGAGCGGATGATCGCCGTCAACAACTGAGGGCGATGCGCGGTCCGGGCGACCGCCGGGATTGTGAGGCCCGTGAGGTCGACGGGCGGTGTCAACGCACCGCTCATCGGCGCCGTCGTGGGATGCGCAAAGCCATCGGGTCAGTCCGCGCAGCGCCTGAGCCTCGCAAGCGTCTGATTGGCAACGATCCTCTACCGCATTGCTCGCGTAGTGACGTCACCGCTTGGGCGTACACGTTAATGATTGCGCCTGGCTCCGCTGCCCAACGGCGGGGCGCTCGCGACACGGGTTTGCCGTGTGGATGTGGGCGGCGCACAAACGGGCGATGGCGGATCGCCGCGCGGGATTTGGCGAGCAGACGCGAGGTTTGGCCAATGGAGAACCATGAACCGGTGCCCGGCGGCGAACATGAAAATGACCACGCCCCAACCAACCGCGATGATCCGATCATCGTGATTGGCGGGGGCCTTGCTGGGCTTTCGACGGCACTCAGCCTGGCGCCCATCCCGACGATTGTCATCAGCGCCAACGACCTTACCCAGCAGACCTCCAGCCGTTGGGCCCAGGGCGGCATGGCCGCTGCGATGGGCGCCGACGATGCGCCAGAGCACCATGCCGGGGACACAGTTGCGGCCGGCGCCGGGCTCGTCTGGCCGCAGGCGGCCAAGGCACTTGCGGACGATGCACCCGGGGCGATCGATTGGCTGCGCCGGCTCGGCGTTGGCTTCGACCGGGGCCATGACGGCGCGCTGATCCTGTCACGAGAGGCCGCCCACAGACGCCGCCGGGTGGTCCGCGCAGGTGGTGGTGACACGTCTGGGGCCGCCGTCATGGATGCTCTGCACGCCCGCATGGAGGATTGTGCGTCCGCGCTGGTGCTTGAGAACGCGAGGGCCGTGGCCCTGGAGGGTGACCGGCGCGGCGTCCACGGTGTTCACGTGGCTGTCGGCGACCGGCAGGCGCCAAAGGTCATTCTGCTGCGTGCCCGCGCCGTTGTGCTTGCGACAGGCGGCCTGGGCCAGCTCTATGCCGTTACCACCAATCCGCAGGGCGCGCACGGCGGTGGCGTTGCGCTGGGTGCCCAGGTCGGCGCCCTCGTCCGCGATCCTGAGTTTGTCCAGTTCCATCCGACCGCGCTCGACGTCGGGCTCGATCCCGCTCCGCTGGCGAGCGAGGCGATCCGCGGGGACGGCGCCACGCTTGTCAATGCAAGCGGTGAGCGTTTCATGCTGGCGGCTGATCCAAGGGCAGAGCTTGCGCCGCGAGACGTGGTGGCGCGGGCCGTTCATGCTGAGATTTCCGCAGGCCACGGTGCCTTTCTCGATGGGCGCGAGGCGATTGGCGCTGCGTTTCCGCAGGCCTTTCCCACCGTCACACGTGCATGTCACGCCGCCGGGATCGACCCTGTCAGCGACGTGATCCCCATTGCGCCAGGCGCGCATTACCACATGGGCGGCTTGCTGACGGATTTGCGCGGGCGCACCACCGTGCCGGGTCTCTGGGCCGTGGGCGAGGTGGCATCATCGGGCGTGCATGGTGCAAATCGGCTCGCGTCCAACTCCCTGATGGAAGCGGTGGTTTTTGCACGGCGCGCGGCAGAGGACATTGCAACGGCTTTGCCGTCACCAAGCCACAGTCATGGTGCCCGCGCGGCAAACCCTGTCGTCGCCCGTTCTGCCGAAGTCCAGCCAACGCCAGCGGCGGACAACCGCTGGCTCAAGGCGCTCACACCGCTGCGTCCCTGGCGTCGGCACGCGCCCGATGCGCTCGCAACGCGGGCACGGGCGTTGAGCGAGGACGAAAGGCTTGACCGCGCGCGGTTGCGGCACGTGATGGCCGACGAACTGGGCGTCGTGCGCACGCGCGACGGTATCGAGCGCGCCATTGGCACCATCTGCCAGATCCATGAAACGCATGGGCCTGACAGCCCGCTGGCGGAGCACTTGCTTGTGGCGAGCCTCATCTGCGCGGGCGCGCTTGCACGCGGTGAAAACGTTGGCGGGCATTTCCGCAACGATGCGCGGGTCCCGGGACCGGGCCAGGCGAGCCCACCGCCGCGGCACACCGTTATCTCGCTGACCGCGCCTGGCGGCGCCCGCCTGGAGCACCAGCCTGTCGGCGCACCCGATCAGGATTTGTTCTCCTGGCATCTACCGGATGGGCCGACGGCTGCGCCGGCGCACAGGGGCGCTGCAAGCGGATCAAACGAGCGCCATCGCGCGGTTGAACATGCCGGCGTGTCGTCACTGGCCGTGTGAGCGGCGTGGCCGGAT
>CAZGNQ010000069.1:6923-13871 GCA_964527285.1 uncultured Hyphomicrobiales bacterium
GAACTGGAAGCCTACACCTTGCGCCGCATTGAATATCGCGTGTGTTCCGCCCCACGGTGCGAGCGGCAGCGGGTCCAGGTTGGCTTGCAGTCAGGACTCCGCGCCGAGACACAACGCGAAAGCTCTCCCGCATGACCACCACGATCATCGATAGCGGCGCGCGGACAAACGCGCGAGCCACCACCGGTGGCATCGACCGGCCACACGTGGGTCTGTTCGCAACGTGCCTGGTGGACATGTCGCGCCCGCAGGTGGGTTTTGCGGCGCTGAAGCTGCTGGAGGATGCCGGCTGCCGTGTCTCGGTGCCGCTCGACCAGACGTGCTGCGGTCAGCCCGCGTTCAACGCCGGCGCGACGGACCACGCCGCCGATCTGGCCATCCAGTTCATCAAGCAGTTCGAGGCGTTTGACTACGTCGTCGTGCCATCGGGTTCGTGCGCGGCGATGGTGAAGGCGCACTATGTCGAGGCGCTTGAGGGGGAGCCCAAATGGCGACCGCGGGCCGAGGCCCTCGCGGCGCGGACGTGGGAACTGTTGAGCTTTCTGACCGATGTGCGCGGCCATACGCCGGAGGGGCTGCGGCTGTCAGCACGTGCGACCTACCACGACAGTTGCTCCGGCCTGCGCGAACTGAACATCCACGACCAGCCGCGCCATCTGCTGGCCGCCGTTGAGGGGCTGGAAATGCGCCCACTGCCGGGCAACGATGTGTGCTGCGGTTTTGGCGGCACATTTTGTGTGAAGTACCCCGACATCTCCAATGCCATTGTGGGAGAGAAAGCCGACGCCGTGGGGGAGACGGGGGCTGACCTGCTGTTGGGCGGTGATTTGGGCTGCCTCATGAACATGGCCGGCAAGCTGTCCCGGGTGGGTTCCACGGTTCGGGTCATGCATGCTGCCGAGGTGCTGGCGGACATGGGTGACGGTCCGGCGATTGGCGAGGAAGAATAATCCCATGGCTGTGCCTGATACGGCTGCTCACCAAACGGGCACGACACGAACCGTCACCGCGCATCGCAACCGGGCTGCGACCGAACCGGCCGGAAAACCGCCCCGGGCCGGATTCAAGGCCCGCGCCGGCGCAGCGCTGGCTGATGCAACCCTGAAGACCGCAATCGAGCGTACCGCGCAAACGGCGGAGACCAAGAGGGCAGCGGCCGTCGCCGATTATCCGGCCTTTGATGCCACCCGTGACCAGGCCGCGCGCATCAAGGATCACGTGATCGCCCATTTGGCGCACTACCTTGAGCAGTTCGAGGCGAACGCCGTCGCGTCCGGCGCGCAGGTGCATTGGGCGCGGACGTCGGATGAAGCAAGCCGCATCGTCGTCGATATCTGCAGCCGTGCGGGCGCGCGGCGTGCCACCCGATCAAAGTCCATGCTGGGAGAGGAAATTGGCCTGCCTCACGCTCTTGAAAAGGCTGGGATCGAGCGGGTCGAGACGGACCTTGCCGAGCACATCGTCCAGCTTGCTGGCGATACCCCCTCGCACATCGTCTGGCCCGCGATGCACAAGACGCGTGAGCAGGTTGTTGATCTGTTCCGAGACCTGCATCAGCAAGAGCCCGCCGGCGAGAGCGTCGAGGACCTGGTGGCCAGCGCCCGCGCCAATCTGCGTGATAAGTTTCTCTCAGCCGACGTGGGGATTTCGGGCGCCAACTTCCTGATCGCGGATACTGGCGCAATCTGCACGGTCACGAATGAGGGCAACGCGGAGCTGACGACCACACCGCCGCGGGTGCACATCGTGACGGCGGGGATCGAAAAGCTCGTGCCCTCCATGGAGCACGCATTCGTGCTGCTGCGCCTCCTGGTGCGCTCAGCCACCGGAGGCGACTTCACCCAGTACACCACATTCCATTGCGGGCCGAAACGCGCCGACGATGCGGATGGTCCGGAAGAAATGCATATCGTGCTGGTGGACAATGGCCGCACGCGCATGCTGGCCAACGGGCTGAAGGAGATGCTGCGCTGCATCCGCTGTGGGGCGTGCATGAACCACTGTGTCGTGTATCGCCAGATTGGCGGACATGCCTACGGCGCGACGTATCCAGGGCCCATGGGTTCTGTGCTGACGCCGGCGATCACCAGCCTCAGGGCCGCGCGCGACCTTCCCCACGCCTGCACGCTGAATGGCAAATGTGCAGAGGTCTGTCCGGTTAAAATTCCGCTCCCCACGCTGCTGCGCGGTTGGCGGGACCGGAGCTGGAAGGAGGGTCTGGAGCCGATGACGGTCCACGCCAGCCTGAACGCCTGGGCGTACATGGCCCGCCACCCCATCTTTTACCGAGTGGCGATTGCCCTGGCGCTGCCGTGGATGCGCTTGTTCCGAAAGGGGGGGTGGATCCGCTCCATGCCGCTTGCCGGCGGTTGGACGAAGCACCGCGATTTTCCAGCCCCGCCCGCGAAAGGCTTCATCGCGCAGTACAAGGCGCAGCGGCGCAGCCGGAGGGCCGTATGAACGACGGTTCTCAAAGTGGCGGTGGACACGGTGGCGGGGCGGCGCGCGACGTCATCCTGGCGGACATCGACCGCGTGTCCGGCCAGCGGTCTGAACAGGGCGATATCGCCGCACAGGCGCAGGCGTTGCTCGGCCTCGCTGGCACCGGTGGGCCGGGCGTTGCGATTGGGAACAAAACCGGGGTTGAGGATCTGATTGCCGCATTTGCAGCGCGCGTGACCGGAGAGAAAATCGGTGCCAGTCTGGAGAGCGTTCGGACGGCGGCGGATCTCCCGGCCTGTGTTGCAGCGTTCATAGAGCAGGCGGCCCCAGGCGCCCCGGCAGCCATTCAGCAAACACCATCTCTCTTGGGATTGAACTGGGCGGCCGCCGGTGTGGACGTGGCCAACACGGTCGATGATGGCGTGGCGGTGACCGCGGCGCGCTGGGGCATTGCGGAAACAGGCTCGCTGGTCTTTCACTCCGCGCCGGACATGCCGATCCTGATGAATTTTCTTCCCGCCATCCACATCGCCGTTGTGTGGGCCGACACGCTCGTGGCGACGCTTGACGATTATGCGGCGGCCGCGCGTGCAGCGGGTGATCCGGCACCTCGCAATGCCTGCCTTGTCACAGGCGCGAGCGGGACGACCGATATCGAGGGCCGTCTTGTCAAGGGCGCGCACGGCCCCCGCCTGTTGCATGTGATTGTGGTTGAGGCTGCGCAGGGGTGACAGCCACCCTGCGCGCTTTGCTTCCACGGAACTTTTGGAGGGGAAACGGCTGGGGGGCGGACAATGCGGGCAGGCCTTCAAACCCGGTTAACTCGTTCGCGCCTGCATGAAGGCAAAGGCGTCGATCAGCGCATCCGCCCGGTTGCCGTGGGGCGCCAAAGCCTCGCGCGCCGTCGACGACAGCTCATTGAGTTTGGCCCGCGCGCCATCGACGCCCAGCAGCGTCACAAAGCTGGACTTCCCCGCGTCAGCGTCCTTCTGGGTGGCCTTGCCGACGACCTCGGGGTCGCCCTCCACATCCAGCAGATCGTCTGAAATCTGGAACGCAAGCCCGAGTGCTTCGGCGTAGGTGCGCATGCGCGCAACATCGTCGGCACCGGCACCAGCCGCCCACGGCCCCACAAGGCAGGAAAACGTGATCAGCGCGCCGGTTTTCAGGCTTTGGATCTGCGTGATCGCCTCGGCCTTGTGATAGCGTGGATCACCTGCTTCGGCCTCCAGATCGAGCATCTGTCCGCCGCCCATGCCGGCCCAGCCGGCGCCGCGGGCCAATTCGTGGATCAGGTGCAGGCGGATGCTTGGGTCGAGCGCGGCCCAGGCCGGTGGCGCTGGCGCCGTGACGATCTCGAAGGCCAGTGTCTGCAGCGCGTCGCCCGCAAGAATGGCCGTCGCTTCATCAAACGCCCTGTGCACCGTTGGCCGCCCGCGGCGCAGGTCATCATCGTCCATCGCCGGCAGGTCGTCGTGGACGAGGGAGTAGCAGTGGATCAGCTCAATCGCGATGGCGAGTGGCATCACGGCTGCGGCCTCGACGTCGAAAAGCTGCGCGCCTTCGAGCACGAGGAAGGGACGAAAGCGCTTGCCACCGCCCAACACAGCGTAACGCATGCTGTCGCGCAGGCGCGGGGCGACAGCGCCGTCTGGCCACGTTACAGCGTCGGTCAGCGCAGTCTCCATGCGGGCCGCACAGGCGCTCAACCGGTCCATGAAGATCATTTCAGCGTGCCCTGTCTGCTCCTGCGTCGCCGTCAGCGCGCATTTCTCATGTCCGTGTGACGCGTCCGCGGGATGTGGGCAAGCCTCAACCGCATCGGCGTGCCAACCCGGGCGAGGAGGGCTTGGGCTCAGGCTGGGCGCGTCCATATACCCAATGGCCGCTCAACGGGTGTCTATGGCCGCGCGAAAGGGGCGCCAGCCAATGGTTTTGAAACTCTGGGGGACGCAGTGCCATGTCCACAGCGCGCAAGGTAGACACCGCGGACCAGCACGCCGGCGACCAGTTGCCATCGCCGCAGGGTGCACCCTGGCGCCGCGTCGCTTGGCGCGTTGTCCGCATCAGCGGTCTGGTTCTGGCGGTGGCCGGCGGTCTGCTTGCGATGCTCGTCGTCGCGTACGCGTTCATCAACCCGCCGGCATCCAACCTGATGATCGCCCATCGCCTGGCCGGTAAACCCGTCCAGCACACCTGGGTGGCGTTCGAGCGGATTTCGCCGAATGTCGTTCATGCTGTGGTGCCGTCGGAGGACGCCCGGTTCTGCAGGCATTGGGGCATCGACTGGGGCGAACTCTACCACGCCATCGCCAATGCCGACGCGCGCGGTCCGCGCGGGGCCAGCACGATCACCATGCAGACGGCCAAGAACTTGTTTCTCTGGTCCGACCGGAACTATGTGCGCAAGGCGATCGAGATGCCGCTGGCGCTTGCCATGGATTTTGTCTGGTCCAAGCGCCGCATGCTTGAGGTTTACCTCAACATCGCGGAATGGGGGCCTGGCGTGTTCGGCATTGAGGCCGCCGCGCGCCACCATTTCTCAAAATCGGCCAGCACATTGACGAAGCGCGAGGCAGCGCTGCTTGCCGCCGCCCTGCCCAATCCGATCGTGCGCCGGGCGGGTCGGCCAGGGCCGCGCACGCGTGCCTATGCCCGCATTGTGCGCAAACGCATGGCACGCGGGCCCGAATTGGCGGCGTGCGTGTTTTAGTACGTCTGCGTCCGGTCGCTGCATCGTTCGACGCAGGTGGTTCCAGATGGGTCGGACGAGTTCTACCGTCGCTCGTCCAGTTCGGCAGTCGTCGTCATTATGACGTTTGGGCCAGTTTGCGCTGGATTTTTAGCGGCTCGCACGCTATCAGGCCGCCTTTGTGGAATTTTGCCGCGGGCGCCTCGCCGGGTGCATGCGCGGCCCGCCAGACCAACGCACCGATGAACGGCGCGCACTCGGGGCAAGGGTGCGCGAGAGCCGAACGCCCGGGCGCGGTGCACAGAGCAATGGTGAATTGAGAGATGGCTGTCCCGAAGTCAAAAGTGTCGCGTATGAAGCGCGGTTTCCGTCGCTCTGCCGACGCGCTGAAAAACCCTGCTTATGTGGAAGACAAGGACTCAGGCGAGCTGCGCCGCCCGCACCACATCGACCTGAAGAGCGGCAAGTATCGCGGCCGTCAGGTGCTTCCCCCGAAGGAAGACTACTGACGCCCGCCACATCGGGCCGCCCAGACCGCATCTCTTGATCCGACGCCGGGTAGACCCGCGACGGCTATGGATCAATGGTGTGACCGGCGCTTGCGCACATGGCTTTGCCGCCGAGCGGTGCCGAAAAACGCACGCGTTCATGAAAAAAGCGCTTTGAGCTGACACGCACGCCGCGACATCTGGCGTGCCCCGCGGCTATTGGTTACGGGACGCGCGCCACGTCCTTTTCAGGTCCGTTCGGAGTTTGCCATGTCCCTTCGCAACATCCCGCTGCTGTTCATCCCGTTCCTCATCTACAACGTGATGGCGTTGAGCTTCGGGGACCCGGCCAATCCGGCCCAGATCTTCGCCGATGCGGCCTTCGCGCCGATCCCGATGCCGAGCGGCGGAAGCTGGACCATCTCCTTCGGTGACATGCTGCTGGGCCTGACGCTCATTCTCCTGGCGCTTGAGGTCATCAAGGCAACGTTCGTGCGCCGCGGATCAGGCATCGCCGACCAGGCGCTGTCGCTCATCCTGCTGGTCCTGTTCATCATCCAGTTCCTGCTCGACGACAACGCCGCCACCTCGATCTTCTTCCTGATGGCACTGGCCCAAGGGATCGACGTGATTGCCGGCGCAATCATCGGCATCCAGACCGCGCGCCGGGATTTCGGGTTCGGCGGAACGGAATAGGTCCACCGATCGACGCAAGTGTCGATGCGATCGCGGTGCAACATCGCCAGTCCGCTTCAGGTGTGATCACCTGAAGCGGAATTTGAACAGGAACAGAGCAGGAGCAGGTCCGGCGTTGCTCCTTAAGACGCTCAGGCGCCAATTTGCCGAACTTTCGCGCCGCCAGTGTTTCCGGCGCAGCGCGTTATGGCGCCCACGGCCGTTCTGCCGATTGATCCCTCGTTAACCGCTTGGTCCTAGGGTGACCGCTGGTGGCCTGCGTGCAGGCCGTGATCAGCCGCCGGATCCTCCCATTGTGACAAGCGAAATTCCATTCAATGCGTCGGTCGTGGATCGCAACAGTGCGGTCAACGGGCGAGATGGTAATGCACACGGCAACGGGGACGACGATCCCTGTCAAATGCGGCGCTCATTGATTGAGCGTGATGAGCCGGCTCACGCACGCCATAACCAGGCCGCGCAAAGATCTGACCATGGGCGCGGGTTCAGCAGGACCGGTCTCGACCGAACGGGGTTGAAGGCACGCCTCTGGGCGAGAGTGTCGGCTGACCGCAAGCTTGCGGAGCGCGCCATTGGCCGACAAGCGTCGAACGGGGAAAGTCGCCGGCGCCTCACTGACACTGTGCCGGT
>CAZGNQ010000070.1:0-13845 GCA_964527285.1 uncultured Hyphomicrobiales bacterium
ACGATGATCTGAAAAAAGAGAGCGTTTTTACCCATACCCACAGGGTCTATGCGCGGGGGCGAGGATCCGTCCCGATCACGCGCGCGGGGTGCGGCCGGGCGTTGGCCTGGACCCGTCTGTCACCCTCTGCCGCTGTCCGCGCCTGAAGCTTCGTGCTGATCGAACGCCGCAATCACGTGCTCCAGCGTCGCGAGCGTCCCCGCATCGGGCAATCCATCCACGTGTGACTGTCGCCAATGACGCTGGAACGCGATCAGCACGTTGCGAAGCCCTTCATCAAACGGACATTCCGGTGCGATCTCATAGCCGAGCCGCGCGAGCAGCTGCCGCGCCCGCGCAACGTCGCTTGCCGGGATCTGATCGGCCGTCACATCGGCATCCTTGTCGGACACGCTCACCGTAACAGACCCCGCCGGCGTCGGCGCTTCAGGCACCCAGATGCCCACGCCGGCCCGATAGAGCTTGGCCCAATCAAACCGTTCGCCGGGGTCCGGTTTGCGTTGCGGCGCGACATCCGAGTGGGCCAGCACGCGGGTGGGACTGATGGCGTAGCGGGCGACAATGTCCCGGGCCAGGGCGCTCACGGCATCCATCTGGACGTGCGGAAAGGGTGGCGAGCCGCCGTCGTGGCCAGGGTTATGGATCTCAATGCCAACAGAGCACGAATTGATGTCGTCCTCACCGCGCCATGAGCCGGCGCCTGCATGCCAGGCTCGCTCACGCTCGGCGACCATCTGCGTAATCGTGCCGTCCTCATCAACAATGTAGTGGCACGACACCTTGGACGCCGGATTGGTTAGCCATCGCAAAGCGCCATCGTGATCCGCCATGCCCGTGTAGTGGATGATCAACATGTTGATCCCACGCCCGCAACGCCGCGGCTCGAAGTTCGGCGATGGGACCCAGCGGTGGACCAACGGCGTGTCGATGGGTTCAGGGGGCATGCCCGATCCATTCATCAGGTGTTGATGGTGCGGCTGGCGACGTGCGCATCGCCGTGAACGCTGGTGCCGCCGGACCAACCGCGCTTGAAGGCTGCCCCGCGCCGCCTTAACCGGCGCGCCGCGATGCCTGGATGCGCTCGTATGCATCGTTGATGTCGGCAAGTTTCTGCGTAGCGATATCGACGAACTCCTGAGGCAGGCCGCGCGCGATCATACGGTCCGGGTGGTTCTCCGCCACAAGACGGCGATAATGGCGCTTGAGTTCATCGTCGCTGATCTCAGGCGCAACGCCAAGGACGGCGAACGGATCCTTCTGATCGCTGGGCACAAAGCGCGCCTTGATGTGGGCGAACTCAGCCTGCGAGATGCCGAAGTGGCGGGCCACCTCTTCGAGGTATTCAGCTTCTGCCGGATGCATGACGCCGTCGGCCGAGGCGATGTGGAACAATCCCTCCAGCACATTGCGCAGCATGTCAGGCTCGCCCTTGAAGAGCCCATGCAGTTGGCGGGCGTAGGCATCGAAACCCGCAACATCCTTCTTGGCGAGATTGAAGACGCGCGCCACGTTATCGGCTTCGCCAGGCGGCACCTTGAAGACTTCCTTGAAGGCCGCGATCTCGTCCGTTGTCACGCGTCCGTCGGCTTTTGCCATCTTGGCGCCGAGTGCGATCACACCAATGGTGAAGGCCACCTGCTTCGTGTCGGCATTATCCGGATCACGGTTGCGGTCCACAAAATGCCCGGCGAACCCGCCGACCAGCGCGCCAATGGGCCCCCCGACGGCCAATCCGGCTGCAGCGCCGGCGATCTTTCCCCATATGCTCATAAGCCGCCTCCGTGCCCCGGCGCGCGCTCCGTCCACCGTGAACGGTTTGCAGCCACACCTCGCCAAACACGCAACCAAGGCGCCCAGGCGATAAACCGCTTTGTGACAGACTGCCACTGGCAAGCCGGCAGCCGTACACCCAGTGCCCGCAAAGGCCAGCGCCCATCAAGCTGGTTGTCAATCATGACACAATTGTTAATGCTTGCGCTGCTGCCAGACAGCGGGCGCACGGCGGTGCGAGACCTCAAACAGAGGCCGGCCTTGCGCCCTTTCAGGGATCGAGAGGAAACGCCCATGACATCGCGCGGTGAGAGAACACGCAGCAGACATATGCGTTGCGGACTGGCTGTCGTTGCGGGCGCAACGATCCTTGCCATGGGAGCCACGAGTACTTTTGCGTCCCCCAACGGGGTGTGGCTGCGCCCCAAGAGCGGTGCCCATGTCCAGGTTTTCAATTGCGGTGGTGGCTTGGGGATGAAAATCATCAAGGCCGCGGCTGGGCGCGGGAATACGAAGGGCAAAACCATCATGTGTGGCGCCAAACCCGACGGCGCCAACAAGTGGCGGGGCAGCCTGCTCTCCACGGAGGACGGCAACACCTACACGGGCATTCTGACGTTGACCGGGTCGAAGAGCCTGAAACTTGAGGGTTGCGTGCTCGGTGGCATCATCTGCCAGAGCGAATCCTGGTCGCGGATCCGGTAGGTTCCGGTCATCGATCCCGACTTCCGCGCACACCCGGCTACCCGCAGCGCCCCGGCTTATGACGCATGTCGCATGTCGCCGGGGCGGACCGAACGTGGACGGCCGCATCAAGCGAGACCGCCCGTCCGGTCGGCTTGATGCCACGTGCCCGCGATTTGGTCGGCGCGTCGGCTTAGTGATTGCCCGGCGGTGCACTGAAGAACTGCCCGGCCGTGTAGCCGAGGCTGGGTCCATCCTGGCGGGCAAACGAAAGGACGCGACCAAAAATCACCGCATGGTCGCCGCCTGAGACCTCATCATGCTTGGCGCAGATCAGTTGTGCGGCAGCCCCGGAGATCAACGGCAGGCCGAATGGGCCGGCATGCCAATCGACCTTGCTGAAGCGATCGCCATCACCGGAGGCGAACACCATTGCTGCGTCCTCCTGTTCAGCCGCCAAAATATTGATCGCAAAGTGCGATGCACCGGCGAAAAATGGATAACTTTGGGACGTCCGGCTCTGGCAGAATAGAATGATCGGCGGGTCAAGCGAAACGGACGTGAAAGAATTGGCGGTGAAGCCGCGTGGCGTCCGGCCTGTTTCAACAGTGCCGTCCGCCGCATCGGCGGCATCCGACTGAGGCCCCAGGGTTGTGACGATGGTCACCCCGGTGGCGAACGCACCCAGGGCTTTGCGGTAGGGCTTGGTGTCACCGTCCGGCCCGACAGGCGGTGTGAGTGGCGCAGCATCCGATCCGGGCAGCCCCTGCGACCCGGGCGTCTGATCTCCGCCTCCTTCGTTGGCTGTGCCCGTGGCCTCACGCTTGGCCTCACGCTTGGCCTCACCCGTGACCTGTGCGTCAGCGCGCGCGGTCGATGTGCCGGCGGAACGCGCGCTGGAATGCGGTGCAGTCGAGCCTGGGTGCGTCAACATCGTGTCCGTTCTTCAAAGCTGCGGGAAGCGAAGGGGCATGGCCGCGCGTGTGTCGTGGCGCAATGCGGTTTCGCACGCTGCGCACCTCGCACGTGTGTCAGTACGTGTAACCGAAGTGCTCGATCTCCCGCGCGTACCAATCTCTAACGATTGCACGCGTCGCATCGGTGTAATGACTGCGGTAATCAGCGCGCTTGTTCTTGCTCACATTCACCCGCGGCAATTGGATCGCCTCGCGCTGTTCCGCGCTCAGGCCCGCGGCCTCCATGGCCTCGCGGAAACCGCCCTCCAGATCCTCGTAACGACCCACAAAGTCGAGCGCTACGGCATCATCGATCGTATAAAGATCATAGTTGTCGACAAAGGCGCGCCGGCGGTCGGACAGGAATGCCTCGAATGACGGCTTCTTATCGGCGGCCTTCGACTTGGTCTTGTAGGTGTACCACGACACCTGCCGGTCCCACGGGTTTCGCTCAAAGGCGAACTTGAAATAGCTGTTCCAGACCGCATCGCCCAGGTAGGCTTTCACACGCCACGCCGGCATGTGGTCGTAATACCCCACACTGGGATGGTAGTGCCGCTCCGGTCGGCCGATGAGATCCTTCCACCACGGGCGTTTCGGCACCAGCGGGTGATCCAGGCGCCAATTCTGCGGCCCCCGCCGGTCGGAGCGCTCGCCCTCCAGCCATGTCTGGATCGGCGTGATGATGTCATCGGGCCCGCAGATTTGCGACAGCGCCACTTCAATGCTGGTGCCGGCGGTCTTCTGGGTCTTGATGAAGATGAACTTATGGGCGTGAGAGACGATCATCAGCAGTGTCGTTGCGCCTGTTCGCGGCTCAGTGTGGCCTAAGGGGCGGGTCCTGGGCAACGCGGTGGGTGGTGGCCCTGTGGTTCGCGGGCCATGTGGTGGGCGGCCCGGTGGTCGGCGGGACCGGTGGATGGTTGGGCTTGAGCCTCTTGCATAAACCGCCCGCATGCTCAAACCGGCTTGGATGAAAGGCGGCACGCGCCACAACCAGCGGATGCGCAAACCCCCATGGCCATCGATCACATCCTGATGCTTGTCGATGGTCGCCCCGGGCATGACCACCTCAGTGAGGGCGTGATCAAGGCGCTGGAGCGCACACGGCCAAGGCGCGTCACGCGGGTTGCGGTGCGCCGGCGCAAGGCCGTGCCCACGCGTGTTCTGGCGGCCACGCTCGATCATCTGCCACCCGCCTTGGCACTCCGCGTCGGCTACGGGCTCGCCATGGCCCAATTGCCAGCCTGTGACCTTGTGATCTCGGCGGGAGGCAACACCCTGGCCGCCAACGCCCTCATCGCCAAGGCGCGCGCTGTGCCGAACATTTTCTGCGGCACCCTGCGCCACGTGCGCCCTGAGCATGTGGCCGTCGTCGTCTCCTCCTACGCCGATCATGCCGCGCTGCCGCGCCACGTCGTGGCCCTCAAGCCGTCGCTCGTTGACCCCGATGCGTTGCCGCCGCCTCCAGCGAGGCCCGCCACGCAAACGGACAACAACGCCGCCTGGCCGCGCCGCCCGCTGCTGATCGTGGGGGGCAATTCCGGCTTGTTCCACTACCGGGCCGATGAATGGGCGCAGCTCGCCGACGTTGTAGCGGCCTTCTCGCAGACGAACCCAGAGGTGCGCTGGCTGATCTCGACATCGCCGCGCACCCCCGATGACGCCTACGCGGCGTTCGCGCCCTTTATGCCCGGCGGCGCGCTCAGCGACATGGTGGCCGAGTTCGTGGACTACCGCTCGGCTGGCCCTGGCACGTTGCCGGCGCTGCTGGGGGCGAGCGATGCCGTGCTGTGCACGGCTGACTCAAGCTCAATGATTTCAGAGGCGATCGCCGCGCGCCGCCCCGTGCTGGGCCTGACACCCGAAGTCCACGCCTTCAAGGACGAGGAAGCCGGCTATCGCGCCTTCATGACAGGCCACAACTGGGCGCGGTTTCTGCCGCTGGCCGATCTGACACCCGACACCGCCCGTGCCGCCCTGGCGGAGGTGACACCACCGCAAAACAATCATCTGGACCGCCTTGCGACGCTCGTGTCGCGTCATCTCGACGTCTCATGAGACGGGCAGACAGGCACGGATCGCCACAACCGGCTGCATCACCGGCTTAATGGAGCGCAACGATGGCTGTGCTGACCAATCCATCCGCCGAGCGCGAAGCGGCCCGGGCGGCGGCCGAACGGCGTCGTTTGCGCAAGACCCCGGCACGTGACATCCTGGTTGATGCCACCAGACGCCGGCTCAGCCTGCCGTTCCGGCTCTGGCTCTGGATTGAGATGATTGCGATTTTCGTCGCCGCACCGCTCATCGCGGAGATCATCGTTTTCGGCTACGGCGTGCCTCTTTTCATCGTGCTTGGCGGATTGTTCTTCCTCATAGGCCTGCTGTTGACGATCGACCCACTGCCCATCTG
Source organism: uncultured Hyphomicrobiales bacterium (assembly GCA_964527285.1). Classification (GTDB taxonomy): domain Bacteria; phylum Pseudomonadota; class Alphaproteobacteria; order Rhizobiales; family CAZGNQ01; genus CAZGNQ01. Next base: position 5,824 of record CAZGNQ010000070.1, read on the forward strand.
GCGTGCGGTCGGCTCGACACTGCCGTCGTTCGGCCAGCTTGTGCACATCCTGGCGCTCTTCCTGATCCTCGGATCGTGCATCGGGCTTTACGTCCACATTTATGAGACGTGGCGGTTTCTCAATTTTCCGATGCGGCGGCCCGAGGTCTACCAGATGGTCATGATCGGCTATCCGGTGCTGTCCGTCGTTGCGCAGGAGCTTATGTACCGGGTCTTCTTTTTTGAGCGCTACGCCGTCATTTTCGGGCGCCATGTCTGGCTGCTCATCCTCGTGAACGGCGCCCTGTTCGGCTACGCACACATCCTGTTCAACAATTGGCTGGCTGTGATCCTGACCGGCATTGGCGGGGTCATCTTTGCGTGGCGCTATCACGTGACGCGCTCGTTCTATGCGGTCTGGCTGGAGCATTCACTCTACGGTGCGGCGGTTTTCACATTCGGGCTCGGGCACTATTTCTTCACCGGCGTTTCCAACCTGCGGGGTGGGGGCCTCGCGATGCCAGGCTGGTGGCCCTTCTGAGGGGCGCACGCGCACCTGACGGGCACCTGACGGGCACTTGGGAACCTGAGAGGCGCGCGGGGACGCGGGCACACGAGCGCCGCCTCCTCCACACCGGCGCGCGGGCGGCGTTGTCTCAACGCCGGCTGACATGCCAGGATGCAGCACCGGCCACGCCCTCGCGCGCTTGCCCGTTTGGTCTCACGTCAACGCACACCACTGCCGGCCCAGGAGCCCCACGTGCCCCAGCCTCCCGCCAACGACAATCTCGACCCCACCACACGTGAAGGCGAAGGGCCGCTGACGCTCGTCTATTTCGCCGATCCCATGTGCTCGTGGTGCTGGGGATTTTCGCCGGTGGTCGAGCAGCTTATGGGCCCCGGTGGCGCAGGCGCAGGGCTGGCTTTCACGGTCGTGCTGGGCGGCCTTCGGGCCTACAACACCGAACCGATGGGCGAGGCACAGCGCCAAACCATTTCAGGTTACTGGCGCACCGTGGAGGAGCGGTCCGGCCAGCCGTTCAATCATGCTTTCTGGGAGCGTTCGCAATTCATCTACGACACCGAGCCCGCGTGCCGGGCCGTGGTGACAGCGCGCGAAACCGATCCAGAGCAGGCGCCGCACATGCTCAAGGCGCTGCAGGCCGCGTTCTATCGCGACAATCGGGATGTGACGGACGAAGCCGTGCTGTGCGAGGTCGCCTCCGAGATCGGTCTGGACGCTGCGGCCTTCGGTGAGGCGCTGGCGAGTGATGCCATGAAGGACGCGACGCGCACCGATTTTCAGGTGACACAGCAGGCCGGCGTGAGCGGTTTTCCAACGCTGATCGGTGGTGTGCCGGAGCGCGGCTTTGCGCTGATCACGGCGGGCTTTACGGATGCCATTTCGGTTGATGAACGCGTGCGCGCCATCAGGGAGCGGATGTAAGGCGTCGCGATGGTTGTAAGTCCGCTCACTCCGGCATGACGCTCCAGAAGACCGCGTAGAACAGCACCCAGAAGCCAGCGAGAACGGCCATCTGCTGCGTGCGCCCAAGCCCGGCACGGTCCAACGCCAGCACGATGATATGCGCGAGCGCCACGGCCAGCGCGAACCGGGCGAAGCGGGCCAGCACCGACACAACGAGGAACAGGCCAAGCGGCAGACCCTGCGCACCAGCGGCTGCGGCGAAGACCTTATAGGGCTGCCCCGTTACCGCGCCGATCAGCAGAGACACCGGCCAAAGCGGGTCACCCATCCAGCGGTGCACGTTGGCGATCATCTCCGACGAGACCGCCGGCACCCGGTCGAGCAATGCGGACAGCTCACCGCCGGATGCTTGCAGGCCCGCGGCGGTTGATCCGTCGATGCCTCGCCGTCCCGCAAGCCCGACAAGGCCATCTGCCGCACCAGCCTGCCACATGATAGCGCCACCCACCGCAGCGCCCAGGGCGGCCGAGAGCCCTGCAAGAAGCGACAGCCGCAAGCTGCGTCGCCAGACGGCGATGGCCGTGAGCGCCACATCCGGCACCACGAAAAACAACGTCGCCTCGGCAAGGCCCCAGCCGGCGGCAACCGCCATCAGAGTGAACGGGCCGATCAACACGGGGCCACCCCGCCGCGCCGCACGGGCGTTTGAACGCTGGCGCTGAGGTTCAATTCCGTGGGCCTCATTCCCATGCTGGCGCGCGGGCTTCCGTCGCCAGCGCCTGCATGTCAGCCTCCAGGCGGGCCATCAGCCGCGCACGGGCATCGCGCTTGGCCGCCGCGCCGCCGTCGCCAGCCGCTCCGGCGCCTTCGGCAAACGTGAAGGCCTTGCCAACGAATGCATCACAAAAGAATGGCACCAGCAGCCAGGAGCCCTTGGGCAATGCCTTGCCAAGCCCATGCAGGAACACTGGCGTGATGGGGACGTCCGGGCGCTGCTGGGCAATGAGCGCGATGCCCTGTTTGAAAGTGGCCAGCTTTTCCGGCTCGCCGCGCGTGCCCTCCGGGAACAAGATGAGCAGTTCGCCACGGTCCAGCGCCTCACGGGCCTTCGCAATCGGGTTTGAGGCGGTCGCCGCGCCACGCGTGATGGGCAGGATACCAATCAGATCGAGCGCAACAAACCGGCGCCAGGGCGAGGCGAGAAAATAGTCGGCTGCTGCCACCGGGCGCACGCGCGCCAGATTACGCAGGGGCATTAAGGCCATCAACGTCAGTGTATCGAGGTGGGAGTTGTGGTTCGCCACGATGATGCCAGGGCCACGGCTCGGCAGGTGTTCGCGCCGACGGATATTGATGCCCAGGATGACCAGCAACACCGGGCGAACCAGCAGGGCAAAGAACGCCATCTTGGCCCACGTCCGCGCGGGGCGAGAGGCGCTTGTGTCCTCTCGCCCCTGCGTGTCCGCAGGGGCCTGACCGTGTGATGCGTTCGATGCAGCGCTCATACCGCCGTCTTATAGTGCCGCCCGCTTGTCGGACACGTTAATGGCGAGCCGGGTGCCCAAGGTGCGCTCTTCATCCGCGCCCGCCTGGCGTGGCGCAGGGCGCCCCGCTGGCTGGATGCCGACGGCGTGTGCCAGTGCGGCGTCCAGCGTCGGGAACTGGAAGCGGAAGCCGGCGAGCCTGGCCTTCACTGGCACCACCTGCTGGCCGGTGAGGAGCAACTCATCGGCGAAGCCGCCCAGGATGGACCGCAATGGCCAGGCCGGCACGCGCAGGACGGCGGGGCGACAGAGCGCCCGGCCCAGCGCCGCCGCAAAGTCAGCGTTGCGCACGGCGCGCGGTGCCGTGGCGTTGACGGGGCCTTCGAGGCGATCGTGGGCGATCGAGAATGCGATGAGGCGCACGAGATCATCCACGGCGATCCAGCTCATCCACTGGCGTCCGGTCCCGATCGGACCACCGAGTGCCAGATCAAAGGGCGGGATCATACGGGCAAGCAGCCCGGCATCACGATCCAGCACCAGCCCGATGCGCAGCGCGACCGTGCGCACGCCAAGCTCAGCGACGCGATTGGCCGCGTCTTCCACCGCCTCGCAGGTGCGCACCGTGAAGGCTGCATCAGGCCCGAGTGCATCCATTTCATCCAGCGCACCGTCGCCATCGCGGGGACCGTAAATGCCGATCGCCGATGCCTTGATGTAGACCGATGGAGCGTGCGCCAACCGCGCGATGAGCGCATGAACGGCGCGGGTCGTGCGCACCCGCGACGCGATGATGTTGAACCGGCGGCGCCGGGTCCACAGACCGCCGGCAATCGGCTCTCCGGCCAGGTCAACCACCGCATCGATCCGCTCCGAAGGAGCAATTTGCTCCAGGCTGGTGACCAGCCGCACCGGCGCAGCCAGGTGGCCTGCGTGCGCCGGACTGCGCGTGAGCACGGTCACGGCGTGGCCAGCCCGCGTGAGGGCGGCGACCAGATGGCTGCCGACAAAGCCGGTGCCACCGGTGACCAGCACATGCCGGCGGGCACCCGGCAGCACATCGTCCAGCGCTACAGGCGCCTTTGGCGCGAGGCGCGCCACGCGACGGCTCGTATAAAAGTCCCTCATCGCAAATGCGAAGACACCCAAAGCGGCGCACGTCAGGATCGCGCTGACCCAACCATAGTTCGCAAGCTCGACGCCGGTGGGCTTGTGCGCCCAGCGGACTATCTCCGGTGCGATCAGGGCGAGGATGGCGCCGTAGTTGATGGCCAGCAGTGTGTGCAGGACCCGCTCGCTGGGCGGGAGCTTGCGCGTCATATCCTCCTCGACGAAGTCCCACAACGTAATGACGATCTCGACCAGCAGAATGGCGATCAGCGCAACGGCCAGCCACCCCAGCGGTTGCACCCAGGCGAACACCGCAAAAAGAACGCCGTAGAACACGTTGCGCCAGGCATGCAGGCGCAGTTCATTCGCCGCATTGTCCTTCCAGGCGAGACGCTCCGTGATCTCGTGGTGAAAAATCACGTCGAAACCGCCCATGGCGATCTGCGCGGCCACGAGCGTCCAGAGCAGTGGCGCCATCATGACGCCGTCGACCATTGGCACCGTCAGCATGTATTAATCTCCGTAAATTCAGCCACCTGCCGCAGCATCATGCCGAGCCAGGCGTTGTGCAGTTCCAGGGTGAAGGTGAAACGGCCGTTGCCCATGTCGCGGTGAATGACATCACACCGCCAGGGCACCGCCCATTCGGGCAGGCAGAGCGGACGGCCGAACATGGCCAGGGCAAAGCCCGCGCTGCGGAAGACGAGCGCGCCGTTGGCCACCAGCACGACTAGCCGCATGAGGACGCCCGCGCCGAGGCACTCCTCAAGGCCGGTCGGCCCGCTGAAGCGCTTGGCGCTGTTGATCACCTGCGGAAAGCCGTCGGCGCCTGCGTAGATCCGCGTCCAGAATTGCAGACCCTGTTTTTTATCCTCGGTCACGACAACGTGGGCAGGGCCAGTGCCACCGTGGTGCAGTGGCAGGGGGGCGCCGATGACGCGTGCAGCCTGCGCCAGCAGCCAGCCTGCCCGGGTCATGGCCGTGTGGGTCACCGCGCCATGAAAAATGCGGCTCTCTCCATCAGCGAGGGTGCGCGAAAAGCGATCACGAACCGGTGCCGGCAACTGTTGCCACTGAGCGCGGCCAAGGAGTTTTGGATAAGGGCCAGAATCTTGAGCGCGGGAAGCCGGGCAACGCCGGCAAACCGCAGGCTGGTAGGACACAGCCCGCCACCCCGCCTGATCGGCCTTGTCGACTCTGGCAAGCATCGCACCACCTCCTCCAACAGTATTGCCGGTCATTTCTGCATAAACAGAAACTTAAGCTCACAAATGTGCGTGCGATGTGGGCGCGACCGGCCCTGCGCACACCTTGCATCGGCGAGAGCGGAACCGCTCAGTCGCCCGTATTTTTCGTCCGCTTCGATCCGCCTCCCACGAACCGCGCCACCGCGCCGCCCATCTTGAGCAGCCGCATCAACGTCGCAGAAGGGAGCCGGATGATCTCATCGAACCCCTTGTCCACGGTCTCCATGAACTCAAGAAGGTCCCCCAGACGTTCGCGCGCGTGGAGCGGAATGCGCTTGTCAGTCTCGGCATCGCGCACGCAGTCGCGCAGCATGGCGATTGTGGGATCAATCTCGCGCTCCTTGCGCCCGGTCGCGATGCGCCGCACCATCTCAAACAAATCGGCTTCGGCCTCGTAATGGTCACGCCGGTCGCCCAACACGTGCACGCGGCGGATCAGCTTCCAGGCGAGCAACTCACGCAAGGAGTTGGACACATTGGAGCGCGCGATGCCGAGCCGTGCCGCAATGTCCTCCGCCGTCAGCGGTTTTTCGGCGATGTAGAGCAGCGCGTGGATTTGCGCGATGGAGCGATTAACGCCCCACGTGTTTCCCATCTCACCCCAGTGGAGGACGAAACGCTCAACGGCAGGGGGCATGCCACTGCCACCGTTGGCCTCATCATTTTTTGCGGTCGCTTCTGTCATGACAGAAATATATGGCGAAATGGATGGGGTTGCAAGTGTCTTTGACGTAACCCTCAGATTCCCTGCCCTGCGCCCCTAAGACGGCACGTGAACGCCGCCGACTATGGCACGAAAAAGAAGATATAGGCGTGCGTGAACACCGGTGCAGCGAAGGTCAGGCTGTCCATCCGGTCCAGCACGCCACCATGGCCCGGGATCATGGCTGATGTGTCCTTGACACCCAGATCGCGCTTGAAGGCCGACCATACGACGTCCCCAAGAAAGCCGGCGATCGCCAGCATGGCCCCGGCTGCAAACGCCCATGCGACCGGCATCTGCGTCAGGAAGGGTCCCACGCCGGCCGAAAGCACCGCCGTGGTCAGCACGCCACCCGCAAAGCCCTCCCACGTCTTGTTCGGGCTGACGGTTGGGATGATCTTATGGCGGCCGAACGACTTGCCCCAGACATACTGGGCGACGTCATTCGCCTGGGTCATGAAGACCAGGAAGAACAGCATGCCCGCGCCGCCGGCAACAGGATTGAACGTGTCACCCGCGACCAGCAGGTAGCCCATGTGGCTGAGCGCAAAGACCGTCATCATGAGGCCCCAACTCAGCATGCCGACCGCGCGCAAATACCCCTGCGTGCGCCCCTGCAGCACCATGAACATCGTGATGAACAGATAAGCCCAGACGGGGATGAAGACCAGAAAGAGGCCGTAGCGCTCGTGGTAGGCGAACGCGAGCTGGATGGGGATGGTGAGATAGACCCAGAGCAGCGTCGTCCGATCCGCACGCCGGGTCGGAATGAGCGAGAGGTATTCCTTCAGCGCCAGGAAGATGACGAAGCCCAGAAAAATGAGCGCAGCTCCAGTGCCCAGCAGCACCACCGCCGTGAACGCGCCCACCATCAGCCACCACGAGCGCACCCGCAGCGCAAGTTCGCTGGCACCGGCATTTTCGTCCCTGTTGCGCTCAAGCCAGGCCGTCACGCCCGTTGCAATGGCAAGCACCGCATAGACGGCCGCCAGAGCCCAGAATGCCGGTGCTGCAAGGCCGAGCACGGTCATCGCAGGCTCCCCTCCTGCGCGCCAGCAACGGCCGCCCGTGCCCGATTGAAGACCGTGATCACGCCGGCAACCAGGCCAGCGACCAGCAACAGCGCGGCGAGATGGGGCCAGTCCATCAATCCGACGGTTATCAGCACGGCTGTGAGCCCGAAGAAGACGGCGCGGTCGGACTTGCCAAAGGGTCCATGGTAGGCGCGCGATCCGCCCATCGCTTGCGCCTGAATGCCGACAGCCTCGGAGATGATGGCCACGGCCACGATCGCGACGACGAGCGGCGCGCTGCTGCCTGCCAGGAGCGCCATGGGCAGATAGAGGGCTGCATCACTGACCATGTCGCCGACCTCGTTCAATACGGCGCCGCGCGCGCTTTGCTGGCCATGTTCGCGCGCCAGCATGCCATCGATGGCATTGAGCGCCATGCGCACGAGCAGTGTCACCGGCAGCAGCACGAGCGCCCAGAAAAGCGGGCCTTCGGAGGGGTTCGCGTCGCCCGCCATCAGGGTGATGCAGCCGCCGTGGGCCAACGACACCAGGATGGCTGCGACCGTGACCTGATTGGCCGTCACACCAGCGCCTGCGAGGCGATCCACGGCGGGGCGCAGCAGCGCCTGGAACCGTGGCTTGAGATCGTAGATCGAAGCCATGGTGTGCCATTACACGGCAATAATGAAAGTTCGGTGGGCGAAAGCCGTCCCATGCGCGCCCAGCGGCCACCGCCAAACGAGCGTCGCCGCTGCCCTCGGCATCGCTGGCAGCATGGATCACCTGACCACCGTTGCCGTGCCTGCCACCTTTGGCTACAACCGCCGCTCACCCGCGACACCTGCCGCGCGCCGCGCTGACGGTCCGCGCCCCAACACGGAGGCTCCCATGGCCACGCCGCAATACACTTTCGTGATGGACCGCGTCTCCAAGACCTACCCTGGCGGCAAACAGGTGCTCAAAGACGTCCGCCTGTCATTCCTGCCGGGCGCCAAGATCGGCGTCGTCGGCGTCAACGGTGCAGGTAAGTCAATGCTGCTGAAAATCATGGCCGGCA
>CAZGNQ010000071.1:0-13793 GCA_964527285.1 uncultured Hyphomicrobiales bacterium
CCACGGCGTCGTCGGTGAGGGGCGCTGCCCCATCGTCGATACCTGGTGGCAGACAGAAACCGGCGGCATTCTCATCACGCCGCTGCCCGGAGCAACGCCACTCAAGCCCGGCTCGGCCACGCGGCCGTTCTTCGGCATCCAGCCGGCACTCGTCGATGCCAACGGCGTTGAGCTTGAGGGGGCAACCTCAGGCAACCTTGTCATCAAGGATTCATGGCCGGGTCAGATGCGCACCGTTTACGGCGATCACGAGCGCTTCGAGCAGACCTATTTCGCCACCTATCCAAACCTTTACTTCACCGGCGACGGCGCGCGCCGGGATGAGGACGGATACTACTGGATCACGGGTCGCGTTGACGACGTGATCAACGTGTCCGGCCACCGTATGGGGACGGCTGAGGTGGAATCTGCGCTGGTCGCGCACCCCAAGGTCTCCGAGGCCGCGGTCGTGGGCTATCCGCACGACATCAAGGGCCAGGGCATCTACTGTTACGTGACGCTGAATGAGGGTGAGGAGGCGACCGAGGAGCTGTTCAAGGAACTGCGCGCCTGGGTGCGCCAGGAGATCGGCCCCATCGCCACGCCGGATCTCATTCAGTTTGCCGCCGGCCTGCCGAAAACGCGCTCCGGCAAGATCATGCGACGCATCCTGCGCAAGATTGCGGAAAACGAGTACTCCAACCTGGGTGATACCTCGACACTGGCGGAACCGGCAGTGGTTGATGATCTGATTGAGCACCGCCAGAACAAGGGATGACGGCGCCGCACTGGCCATTTCTGCTGCCGCCGAACGCCGACATCGTGGCGGGAGGCGCTGACAGGTGAGCACCAATGGAAAAAGCGGCGCCTTCGGGCGCCGCTTTTTTTTAACCAGGGCGAGAACGGAAAACCTCGCCGCATCTCCGACACTCAGTTCGTGACGCGGATCGTGTTCACCTGCTTGGCCACCGAGGCAAACGCAGTCAAAAGCTCATCGGGTGTTGTGGCCATGAAAAAGGTCTGCGGGTGCTCGCCAGTGGGCGTGGACGCGCAGCCCCTGAGAAACGTCTCGGTATCGGTCCCGGTGATGGGCTCGAGTGGATCTTCCAAGGCCACCGAAAAGACAAAGACGCCTTCCGATTTGACCGCGTCGCACAGCAGTGTGGCCCGCTCGGTTGAGGTTGGCGGCACAATGGTTTCATCGGATGGCATCCACGCGGTGTTGAAGACGCCGTCTGTCATCAGCAGGATATACTTCAGGGTTTTCTTCCGGTCGTATTCTGCCGGTGCCGCGCTGCCCGTGAAAATATGCCGCCAACTGGGTGAGAGCATGTACCAGCCCCATGCAAGGCCGATATGACCCGCCGTCCCACCATTGGCAGTGTATGCGGCAATGCTGGTTGTCAGGTTTGTGATGTTGCTGGTGAGGGGGCGGATCGTGGCCGTCGGGCAAAGCCAGGGGGCCACGGCATCAACGCTGGTGTCGTGGTCCACCAGCGTTCGGCCATTATCAGGGTCGTGGCTTGGAAAAGCGGCGGCACCATTGGGCGAGTGATCGGTGTAGGCGGCAAAGCCCAGGCGCGCGGACACGCAGCCATCTGGCGAAGGTGTCGTCACGTGGGTGGCGTCGTTGGCGTATGCGCCCAGGTTGACCGCCTGGGCATAGGGCGCCAACGCAATCCGTGTCCTCTGCGCGCGGGCCCTGGAATTGATCATCGTTGTCGCGAGGGCTGTCGCGGCGGTCTTCAAGGCCTCAAGTTGCGCGCCCTCCATCGAGCCGGTCACGTCCAGTACGAGCGCCATTTCGATATCGCGAATGGAGTAGACGGCCTGCGACGTGCGCGTGAACCGCAGTTCATGGCCTGCGCGAATGACGTCCACGGCGTTCTTGACGACCGTATCCACTGAGATGTCCGCGCGGCCACTGTTCTCGTCGTAGTTCGCCGAGAAATTGTCCAGGTCGATCTCGACCTTGCTGCTCAACCCGGCGGCATACGTCACGAAGAATTCTTTGGCGCGGGCCTCGAGCGCGCCACCGCGCAGGCCTTCCTCTGCCGCCAGTTTCGCAACTTCGATCGCGGTGGCGTCGGTGGCCTGTTGGATCTTGCTGGAAACATTGATGGCGCGCCCGGTGTCGATTGTGAGTGTCAACATCGCGCCGAGAACGAAAACCAAAAGTCCGAAGAGGATTGCAATCACCCCATCATCGCGATGGGCAAACGCTTTAAGAACGTTCATAAACACGTCAGAACTCCCTGCAACGCTCGACCTGGAGTGATTGACATCAACCAGGCTGACAACGCGGCGGATGCTTAGATCCACCTCAAGAGCAATTCTGCAGCGTTTCACTTAAATAAATGTTGTCGGATGTTCATTGGGGCCGCCCTGCAGCGCAAGGCAGCCCCGGTTGACCAATGTGAGTTTCAACCGTCGTATCAGGCGGGCGGTCGTCTAGGTTCTTCTGGCGCAGTGTGCCCTGCCGTTCCCGATTAACCTGTGACGCGCACGCGATTGATCTGTGCTGCAATGGACTGAAAGGCGGCCTTCAAGTCATCGCCATTGTCCGCAAGGAAGAACGTCTGCGTGAAGTCTCCGCCACGCGGTGAGGCGCAATTCGCCAACAGATCGCGTGTCTCATTCGGGCCAGTACCGGTCAGTGCCGAGCCAAAGCCAACCGTAAAGACAACCACGCCTTCGCTTTTCGCGTTCGTACACAGGTCCGATGCCTGATCGTTCGATGAGCGGCCGTTCGACCAGGCCGTGTTGAAGACGCCGTCCGTCATCAGGACGATGAACTTCAGCGTTTTCGTCGTGTCGTAGTCGGCTGGCTCAGAGGTCGTCGGCCAGACGAGGTCGTAGTTCGGCGAAATCAGGTTCCAGGCCCAAGTGAAGCCGATGTGGCCCGCGGTGTATCCATTGGCGCTGAAGTCTTCGATGGCGTCCGTCAGGTCGGTCTTGTTGTCGGTGAGGGGAACAATGGGCGCGGAGACGCAGGCGTAGTTCGACGTGCCTTCGGAGCTGTCGACGTCGCTCAGGATCGAGCCGGCGTCCGGATTTTGAACGTTGAAGTAGTTGCCGGGGCCGGGGCGGCCGTCGTTGTAAGCATCAAGTCCGTCACGGTCGACGACGCAGGTGTCGAGGCTCGGCACGTCCGGGTCGGTCACACGCGTGGCGTACGGGCCAAGCCGAACTGTCGACGCATATGGGGCCAGGGCCATACGCGTTGTCTGCGCAGGCGACGCGTTGTCGATCATCGTGGTCACAAGTTCCTGGGCGGCGTCCTTCATGTCTTCCAGTTTCTGGCCGCTCATTGAGCCGGTCACGTCCAGTGCCAGTGCGCCCTCGATGTCGCGGATCTCGTAGACCGCTGCGGCCGCGTTGGTGAACTCAAGTTCCTTCAGCGATTTCACGCCGGAGAATGTGGTGCCCACCGTTGTTGTGACCGTGACCGATGCGCGGCCGGTGCCGGGATCGTAGTCTGCGTCAAAATCCTTGAAGTCGATCAGCCGCTGACCCTCGGTGGCTTCAAGATTGGCGAGGAAGACACGGTATGCCTGCTGCTCCAGGGCGAGGCCCCTCAGGCCGTCTTCGGTCGCCAGCTTGGCAACCTCGAGGGCGGCGGCGTCCAGCGCGTAGGCGACCCGGCTTTTGGTGTTGTAGGCTCGGCTCCCGTCGATCGCGAGGCCGAGGATGCCGAACATCACGAAGCAGCACAGCGCGAAGATGATCGCGATCGTCCCGTCCTCGTTGCGGGAAAAGCTGCGAACGATGGGCGCGAAGCCATCCGCGTTACCAAGTCGACGTGTCACTGCGTTGTGCATTTCGGTTCTCCCTGCGACGGCGTGGGCCATTGCGGGAGGCCATGCAAACAGTGGGTCAGATCCGTGCGGGCGCCGGTGCGGCATGCGCAAATGGGCCGGCGAGCCATCGGAATGGTTGACCGTCGGTGAATGCCTGGCCACTGGCGGGACAGCCGCGCGGCGAGGGCCGGGCAGTGGAGCCAGAGCTTGTCCGATGTTGCAGTGCTGGCCAAACGTGAAGGGGTGCCGGCCTGATCCAGCGCAGGGGGCCACGTCTCACAACAAGGAGCGCGCGGGTCCGCAGCCGATCAGACCGAGGGAGGCAATGTTTGCCGAGGCACGCCACGCGCCGTGTCAGAAGGGCCATGCCTTCGTCTTCGTCGTCGTTTGGGCGTCGGCGGTGCGGATGCCCGCCCCGTTGCGAGACGCTCGACGGGCACGGGCGGAATCAATCGGCCTGGCTTTGCGTGGCACAACGGCGTCGACGGTTGCCGAGGTGTCTCGCTTCGGGACACCGGTGGTGCGGTGTTGCCTGACTGGAGCGTTGCCGTTCGCCTGTGCCGAGGGCTGTTCGCCATCGCACTGAACCGGGGAGCGGCGCCCGCGGTAGGGGCTGGCGTGATTTTGTGCCAGCATCATCTCGCCCACATCGCTGCCGGACGTCTGTTCGATGCGCGCAATCACACGGCCGAAATACTTTCCGGCCTTGATGTCGCGCAGTACGACCGCTGTGCCGACCTTGAGTGCGTTGGCAAGGTGATCCCGCGCACGTGAGGCGCGCTGTCGTTCCAGGGCGCATCGGCTGCGCAATTCCGGCGCGGCGATGCCGGCAAGCCTCACAGTCGCGTTGATCACCTGACCCGGCCAGACCTCGGCCGCCACACGCACAGTGTCCCCGTCGACGACCTTGCGCACCACCGCTGGGACGGGCCCGGGGATCGCCGGCCGTGCCATCACCGCTGGTGCAGCCGCCAGGGAGAGAGCGACCACCAAAGCGAGGACGAGTGCCGCAGCCCCTGCGATGGGCCGCGCTTGGAAGGAGCGGCGCGTGGTTGCCACGGCGCGTTCGCGTCCTGTGGTCGGTATCGGCTGATCGCTCGACATGGTCACTCACACGGCAGGTCGTGTCACAGGGTTGTGCACGCAAAGCGGGATGAATGCAACCTGGTGGGTTGGCGTGCCAATCGAAGCGTAGTGCGATTCTTTCGCACCGTTCGGCCGCCGGATGTGAGCTGTCGATGCGCTGGGGATGACTTCGTGAGCCTCATTGGCGGCCGCGTCAGAAATCCCAGGCGATGCCGTCTTTCTCCCAATCGCCATAGCGAACCGGCTCAGGGCCTTTGCGCCCGCCGATTTCCTGAACCTTTTCGGCTTCTGCCGCCTCGCGTTCCGCAGCCTCGCGTCGGGCCTGAGCCTCGGCCAATGCGCGCTTGGCGGCGGCGGGCAATTCGCGTCGGGGCGCGTCAGGTTGCGTTGGCTCGTCCGCCGCAACCTGCTGCGTTTCTTCCGGCGCACCGCGCGCACGCATGTGCTCGGCATGCGACACGCCAACAATCGTGTATTTTTCCGGCATCGTAACGGGCGCCTCCCTGTCAGCTATGGTGTCCAGGCCCGCACGGTTGCGAATGCGCTTGCGCAGAGCCCTGTCCGCTGTCCAAGCAGCGACTATATGTTACGGCGAAACGTGATAACGCGACCCATCGGCTCTGCGCGGCAACTGCGCCGGCAGCCCGGGTGCTATTCCTCTGGCAATGATCTGGCTTTTGGTGACGATCTGGCGATGAGCACACTCAAGACCGGTTTTTTTCTTGCTGTCCTGACGGCCCTGTTTGTGGGCGTGGGCGCCGTCATCGGCGGCCAGACAGGTATGGTGATCGCATTCGCCATCGCCGTTGCGATGAACGTTTTTACCTACTGGAATTCCGACAAGATGGTTCTGCGCATGCACAACGCCATCGAGGTCGATGAGCGCTCGGCGCCGGAGCTGTACGACATCGTGCGCCAGCTTGTGGCCAATGCCGACATGCCGATGCCGCGCGTCTACATCATGAAAAATCCGCAGCCGAACGCCTTTGCCACCGGGCGCAATCCGGAGAACGCGGCCGTCGCGGCCACGACCGGGCTGTTGGATATGCTCACCAAGGAGGAGGTGGCCGGCGTGATGGCGCACGAGCTGGCACACGTCCAGAACCGCGACACGCTGATCATGACCGTGACCGCCTCGATTGCCGGCGCCATATCGATGCTGGCCAACTTCGCGTTTTTCTTCGGCGGCGCGCGTGGAGGCGGGGAGCGCCCGAACTTCATTGTCGTACTGCTGATCTGCCTGTTGGCACCGTTTGCGGCCGGCCTCGTGCAGATGGCCATCAGCCGGACGCGGGAGTATGAGGCCGATAAGCTGGGGGCCTGGATCTGCCAGCGCCCGCTCTGGCTCGCGTCCGCGCTTGAGAAGATCTCCGGCAACGCCGCGCGCATCCGCAACGCCAGCGCCGAAGACAATCCCGCCAGTGCTCACATGTTCATCATCAATCCGCTGCACGGCGAGAGCTTCGACAGTTGGTTCTCGACCCATCCAAATACCCAGAACCGGATTGATGCGCTGGTGGGGATGGAAGAGGCGCGCCGTGCCGACGGTGGCTATCTCGAGGCCCAGCCGCTCAAGGGCGACTACTATTCGCAGGATAGCGGGTCTGTGGACGGTCCCGGCCGTGGCGGGGGGCTCTATGGCGGCGGGGGCAGTGTGCCCAACACCGGGCGCCGCCCCAAGCGTGGTGATCCGCGCGGGCCGTGGGGATGAGCCAGCATCGCGAGCGTGCACCAAAACCGGACCAGCACGCTGACCCGAGCGTTGGCCCGAGCGTTGGCCCGAGCGTTGGCCCGAGCGTTGGCCAAGCCAGCAGCAGTGCGGCCGATGCGCGCTTGAAGCGGCGGGCCGCTGGGCCTTCGAAAGCGGGCGCGGCCCCGTCGCACAGCGGGGCGGATGAAGCGTCGGCCGGCCGTGCACCGTTGGACGGTCCGGCGGAGGGCGGGCACACGGGTGAGCGCCGCGCCAGCCCGCGGACGCCACACCGCCCGAACGACGCCCGGCCACAGCGTGCCAAGTCGGCCAGCAAACGCCCGGAAGGCAAACGCCCGGAAGAAAAAGGTCCGGCACGAAAACGCCCGGCACGCGTCCAGGCGGCGCCGTCCGGCTACGCGGCGCGTGCGGTCGCGGTGCACGCCTTCCAGTCCATCACCGGCACGGGCATCCATCTCGACGAGGCGTTCGATCACGCCGTCGCGCTGCCAACGCCAGATGGGGCGGCCGCGCTCAGCGCTGCGGATCGCGCTTTCGCCCGTGCCATCCTGATGACGGCGCTGCGGCGCCATGGTCAGGTGGCGGCACTGCTCGCAAACCAACTGGAAAAGGGTTGGCCATCGCGGTGCGGTGGTCTGCGCGCGATCCTTCAGTGTGCCGTGGCGCAGATCATCTTCATGGAAGCGCCCGCCCATGCCGTCATCAACATCGCGGTCGCCCAGGCGCAGGCCGACCGTCGGGCGCGCACCTATTCGGGGCTCGCCAACGCCGTTTTGCGGCGCATCGCGGATGCCCATGCCGCGGGCCGATTGGAGCCGCTGCCAGCGCCAGAGCAGAACTTGACCAAGTGGCTCGCAGGGCGGTGGCGCAAGGCCTACGGCGCCGGCGGCGTCAAGCGGATTGCCGAGGTGGCAGTGCGCCCGCCAGCGCTCGACCTGACTGTGGCGCGCGATGCACCGCTCTGGGCGGAGCGGCTGGATGCGGTCGTGACATCGGGCAAATCGTTACGCCTCAGCGGGCCGGCGAGCGTCGAGGCATTGCCGGGTTATACTGAGGGTTGTTGGTGGGTGCAGGACGTCGCGGCCACCCTGCCCGCACGCCTGCTCGCGCCTGGAAGCGGGATGCGCATTGCCGACCTGTGCGCAGCGCCCGGTGGCAAGACCGCGCAACTGCTTGCGGCCGGTGCAACGGTGACCAGCGTTGATTCTTCGCCAAGGCGGCTCGCGCGCCTGCGCGAGAACCTCTCCCGCCTCGCGCTGACCGGCGACATCGTGGAGGCCGAGGTTGTGGCTTGGAGCGGCGATCACCCGTCGGCCTTCGATGCGGTGCTGCTCGATGCGCCGTGCACGGCCACCGGCACGCTGCGTCGCCACCCGGATGTGCTGTTCTCCAAGACCGCCGACCAGTTGGCCTCATTGTGTGAGCTTCAGGCGCGCCTTCTGGACGCTGCGTCCGCCACGGTGCGCCCGGGCGGTCGGCTGGTTTACTGCACCTGCTCGCTGGAGCCGGAGGAAGGCGAGGAGCAGATTGCGGCCTTCCTGGCGCGCAACAGCGACTGGCGGCTGCTGCCGGTCACGCTGGCGGAGCTGCCAGGGCATGACGAAAGCGTGACGGCGCAAGGCCATCTGCGCACGCTGCCGCACCACGCAATACGGGCAACGGTGCAACCGGGGTCCGATGCCGACGGCGATGACGATGGCGGGGCGATCGCCACCGGGATGGATGGCTTTTTCGCTGCGCGCCTGGAAAGAGCCCAACAAAGCGCATAGTGCGATGTGGGCTGCCCGATTGAAGGCCGGCAAATCAAACGCCGCCAGGTCAGCGGCGGTGAACCGACCGTGGGTGGGCTCGAACCTCGGGGGCAGACCCAGGACCTGACGTTGGATCCCGCACCCACAGCGAGGAGCACACCGCTTTGGGATTTGCACAAACCCTGCTGACGGCCCGCGCACGCATGGAAGAGACGCGGACCTGGTCCAAGCGCCTCTCCGCGCTTGCTGCCGCGCGCGCCTCCACATCGGCGGCGGCAATCGTCGTGGTGCCGCAGGATCTGCGCACGGCCGATCCGAGCTTTGTCAGCGAACTGGCTGACGGTGACATTGGTCTTGCAGCGCATGTCGTCGCGGTTGGTGATGGCGATCCGTTCAATCGTCCCGACGCGCCCGCGGCCTGGAACCGATCTCTGTTCCGCTTCACATGGCTGCGCCACTTTCGCGGTGAGGATCGCGAGGGCCCGAGCGCCCAGCAGGCCCGCCAGCTTGTCGGCCAGTTCCTGCGGCGCCACCGGGACGCAAGTGCGCTGCGGGCCGGGCTGGCCTACGGCCGTGACGGAAGCTGGGCCGCACGCGTTGTCTGGCACCCGGCGGTTGCCGCGCGGCGGCTTATCGCCTGGCTCTCCCATGCGGACCTGTTGCTCACGGCGGCTGAGCCTCGCCATTACGACGACGTCATGGCCCACATCGACAGCACCTATCGCAGTCTGCTCGGCCATCTCACGACCGCGCCGGAGAGCCTGGAACGCCTGCGGGTGTTGGTTTCGGCGTGGTTCGCTTCGGTTTGCCTTGCTGAACAGCGCGCCGTGCGGGCGGATCTGGAAGCGTTGGTTGAGATCGAACTGCGCCGCCAGGTTCTGGCCGATGGCGTCCACGTTTCCCGCCATCCCGGGGCGCTGCTGGAAACCGTGCTCGATCTGATCGCTTTGCGGGCCTGCTACGTGTCGCGCGAACTGAAAGAGCCGGCGATCCTGAATGCCAGTGTGCAGAACATGATCCACGCGCTGCGGGCGCTGCGACTGGGGGACGGTGGTCTGGCCCGCTTTCATGGCATGGGGCCGACGTGGCCGGACCGGGTGGCCGCAGCCCTCGCCTACGACAAGGCGCCGGCTGAACCCGGGGCGCAATTGGCAAGCGCGCGCTTTTCGCGGCTGGCTGCGGGCCGCACCACCGTAATCGTTGACCACGGGCCGCCGCCGCCGTTGGCCCATGCCCGCCGCGCCCATGCCAGCGCTTTGGCGCTTGAGATGAGCGTCAGCCATCAGCTCCTGTTCGTGAACCATGCCGCGGATGCCAATCCGGAAAGCCCGTGGGCGAACATTGTTCGCGCGACGGCCGCCCACAACACCCTCGTCATCGAACGCACCTCCTCTTCACGCCTTGTGCAGGACACATCGGCAGACGCGCGCGCGACAGACCGCGATGCGCACGGCAGCGGCCGTGGGCTCGGTGGCCTCAGCGCGCTGCCCAGGGCGGTTGGTCCGCATGCGAGCCCCTTGCCGCCAGCCATCGCCGGACCAGCCCAGGTGGAAGGCCGTGTGCATGAGGGGCGCTTTGAAGAGGTGGTCTTCGTCGGCCACCACGACGGCTATGCTGAACGCTTCCGGCTCGTGCACGAGCGCCGTGTCACCGTGAGTGCGGACGGTCGCAACGTCTATGGCCACGACATCCTGCGCACCCTGGAGAGTGTGGCGCGCGCGCGGCCGGGGGAAAAGCCACCGCCTGTGGGGCACCATCTCACAACAGGGGCCTCCGGTGCGCTGCTGGACCTGACGCGCGAGACCGGCGTTTCTACGATTGCCGTGGGCGGTACGAGCGGCGCAGACGTCATGGCGCGCGCGGCCAACGCACCGCGGGGCGGCGGTCCGCAATTCGCGGTGCATTTCCATCTGCATCCCGATATTGCGGTGGCCCGCACCACCGATCCCAACACCGTCCGCCTGACACTGCGCGATGGCCAGCCGCTGACCTTCCGGGCCGCCGGCGCGACGCTCAGCATTGAGGAGAGCGTGTTCCTTGGCGAATGGTCAGGGCCGTTCCAGTCCCTGCAACTCGTGCTGCGCGGCGCCATCGAGGCCACGCCACAGCAGGACCAGATCATCGAATGGCGACTGGAACACACCGGTGCGACGGCGCATAACCCGAGCCGCACGAAGCGCCAGACACCGCAGGTTCTGGGCGGCGATGTCCGCGGCGACGATTGATCGGCGCTGCGAGGCCCATGTCTGCATGTCTTGCGGGACCGTGGGCGGGACCGTGAACCTGGGCGCCGCACCGGCGACCGCAGGCTCCGACCAGCGCGGCGCACCGCCCCGATTGGATCGCTGCTGGCCGACGCGGTACGGCGTGGCACTGCTCTGTAGGCGGCCAGACCGAACCCGACCAACCCAACGCCACCAATTCGACGCGACACGGCCCCACCTCACCAACCGCTTTTGGGAGAACGCCCCCGATGACCGATGCACCTGACGCAAACCCGCCAGAAACGCGGCCGCGGGCGCTGATTTCTGTGTCGGACAAGACCGGCATCGTTGAGCTTGCTCAGGCCCTCTCAGGTGCTGGATACGATCTGCTGTCGACGGGCGGAACGGCGCGGGCGCTGCGCGAAGCCGGACTGGCCGTGCGCGATGTCAGCGATGTGACCCAATTCCGTGAGATGATGGATGGGCGCGTCAAAACCCTGCATCCCGCCATCCATGGCGGGATCTTGGCGCTGCGCGACGATGCTCAGCATATGGCGGACGCTGAAGCCGCCGGCGTCGGCATGATCGATGTGGTGGCGGTCAATCTGTATCCGTTTTCTCAAACCGTGGCCGCCGGCGCGGACGATCCGGTGGTGCTGGAGAACATCGATATCGGTGGTCCGGCGTTGATCCGGGCTGCCGCCAAGAACCACCAATCGGTCCTGGTGGTCGTCGACCCTGCTGATTATTCCGAGTTGGTGGAAGCGCTCGGGGCGCAGGGGGCCGCGGCCGGAACCTCTGAGGCCGAAACATCTGAGGCCGGAACCTCTCAGGCCGGAACCTCTCAGGCCGGAACCTCTCAGGCCGGCGACGCCGCGCCGCTCAGCCCGGGCCGACGCGCGGAACTGGCGCGCAAGGCGTTCGCCCATACGGCGGCCTATGATGCCGCCGTAGCAGAATGGTTCTGCGGATATGTGGCGCGCGGGGCAGATGCCGCGCCGACCGCGGCGCTCGCCGGGGTTGGTGGGCCTGCCGGGGCGGGCGTGCCAAGCCGTGGGGGCGGTGGGGGCGCCGGAGGAGTGGGCCTGCGGCCGCTTCGCTACGGCGAGAACCCACACCAGACCGCACGCCTCGTTGTCACTCAGCCGCAAGTGCCCGGTGCGGCGACCGCCAAGCAGCTCCAGGGCAAGGCGCTCAGCTACAACAACCTTAATGACACCGATGCCGCATTTGAACTCATTAGCGAATTTGACCCGGAGGCCGCGGCCGCAGTGGCCATCATCAAGCACGCAAACCCGTGCGGCGTGGCCGTTCACGCCGATCAGGCCGAGGCTTTGACGGCCGCGCGCGCCTGCGATCCGGTGAGTGCCTTTGGGGGCATCATCGCGTTCAATGGCCCCCTCACCGCAGATCCCCCGCCCGTCCTGATTCAGTCCTTCACGGATGTTGTGATCGCGCCCGCTTTCGACTACTAGGCGCGAGAGGTTTTGGCCGCCAAAAAGGATATGCGGGTGCTCGAGACAGGCGCGCTGCTCGACCCGGCCCGTGCAGGCGAAGTGACGCGCACCATAGCGGGCGGCAGCCTTGTCCAATCGCGCGATGCCGCCAGGGTGACGGCGGACGACCTGAAGGTGGTCACACGGCGCGCCCCCGATGCGCGGGAAATCGCAGACCTCTTGTTTGCCTTCACCGTGGCCAAGCACGTGAAGTCGAACGCGATTGTCTATGCAAAGGACGGCTGCACGACAGGCATTGGCGCAGGCCAGATGTCCCGGCTTGATTCAGCGCGCATCGCGGTGCGCAAGGGAGAGGACGCTGCCAGGATGATCGCTGAAGCGAAGGGCGTTTCGGGGGACGGCGCGGCCATCGAGAACCTGGTGCGCGGCAGTGTCGTGGCCTCGGACGCCTTCTTCCCCTTCGCCGACGGCCTGATCGCGGCGGCGGAAGCCGGCGTTACGGCGGTCATCCAGCCCGGAGGCTCCGTGCGCGATGCCGAGGTGATAGCGGCGGCCGATGACCGTGGGCTCGCGATGGTCTTTACCGGCGTGCGCCACTTCCGGCATTGAGCCCAAGATCCAATGACCCGTGATGGGGGAGAGGCGGGCAGTCCCGCTTAAAACGAGCCGCGTCTGTTCACGCAGCCGCTCCACACGAGCGTGCCGGAGACGGTCACGCCACCACCGCTGTCCCCGCCGCCGAGCGGTGTACACGTGCCCCTGCGGTAACGGGCGTTGCGCGGCACCATGCGGCCCACCCGCGCCCGTCCGCAGCGCCCAAGTGCCTGGGCCGTAAAGCACATCCTGCAAGGCGGTGTGGCCCGCACTGCAAGACGGGGCTGAGGCAAAGCTGCGGGTGGCGGAGACTTGCGCGGCTTCGGCAATGGGCGCCGTGGTGATAAGCGCTGCGGTGCCCGCGGCGATGCCTAGAGCGGTTCCCAGTGCGATGCTGAGAGCGGTGCCTGTCCATCTCCGGCGGAGGGGTGGTCCAGCTTTTGGCGGTCTCATGACGGCATCATCCACACAAACTGGGCCAAACAACCTGGGCCCGGCGCAGCGATCGACAGCATGTCACCACCGCGATCGGCAGCATATGGTGCGCGGACCGACCGCGCCAGCAGTCAGAACGTTCTGCCAGACCGTGTTGTGACGGGATGGTGAACCGCCAGCACGCCCCGAACCAGCAGCACCGCTCCTTTCCGGACAATCGCCACTTGCCCTGGGGGCTTGATCCATGCGTTTTGCCCCGGCGGCAGGCATGCGGGCGTCCCACGCGCGCGGCCCACCACACACCGAGGCTGCAACCAGGCGTTTGGGACGGACGAGGGCAACGATGGAAGGCGACGACAGCGGCAAGCCACTGACCGACGATCTGCGATCGGGAGCGCTTTTCTATCACCGCAATCCGCGACCGGGGAAGCTGGAGATCACGCCCACCAAGCCGCTCGGCAACCAGCGGGATCTGGCGCTGGCCTATTCGCCAGGGGTGGCCACCGCGTGCGAGGCGATCGTGGCCGATGAGGGCCAGGCGGCGGAATTGACCGCGCGCGCCAACCTCGTCGGCGTCATCTCCAACGGCACGGCGGTTCTGGGGTTGGGCAACATTGGCCCGCTGGCCTCCAAGCCAGTGATGGAAGGCAAGGCCGTCCTCTTCAAGAAGTTCGCCAACATTGATGTCTTCGACATCGAGGTGGAGGCGACGGACGTCGATCGCTTCTGCGATGTGGTCGCCGCGTTGGAGCCCACGTTCGGCGGCATCAATCTTG
>CAZGNQ010000072.1:0-13762 GCA_964527285.1 uncultured Hyphomicrobiales bacterium
CGCGCCTTCACCTCCCCATAGGCCGAGCGGGCAATCAACTCGTGAGCACCGGCCAGTGACGGCGGGATGTAGTCCAGGATGGCCTCGCCACGCTCCACGAAGACCTGCACGCCGGGCTCACTTTCACGGATATCGCGCACATCGAAGCGGCCGCGACGGGCAATCAGGGTGACCTCCGCTGGCGTGCTCGTTAACAGGCCGTGCGCATCAACGATGCGCAGCACCACCGGCACCGGAGTGGTCGCATCGGCTACGGCCTCGGCCGGCACGACCATGTCGAGGCGTGCTGGATCACCAGGCGCACGCACCTGGATCACCTTCGACTTGCGCTCGTTCCCGAAGGGATCGGACATGACGAGGCGCAACGTATTTTCTCCGCTCTGCAGCGGCACGGCGACGAACTCGATGGCCTGCACGCCACCGCCGGTGTGCATGACAAGCTGGCCCACCGAAGCCTGGGAAAGTGGGCGTCCGTTCACTTCCAGCTTCAGTCGACCCGCCGCAGGCCCCTTGACGCGGATGGAAATGGAGCGTCCCGCAAGCACGTCACCGTCGCTCAGATCAACGAATGCGAGCTCAGGCGAGAATGTCCGTACTTCCACATCGAGAGGACGCGTGATTTCGACGTGCTTCTGGCGGAAGCGCACGCTCGGCAGGGCGTGGGAATCCCAACCAAAGACCGACGAACTGCCGTTGCGGATTTGCGTTGTTGTGTTCAGCTCTCCCTGGCGCGATGCCGACACTGGGCGCGTGACGCCGGCATCGAGCGGGAGATCGCCCCGGGCAGAGATCTCTTCAGGCTTGAGCGGCTTGAAGGCGCCAATCCGTGCGCGCACGGCCTGTTCCGCGTCGGCCGTGCACGCGCCGACACCGAAATCCTCCTTGCGGATCTCTCCGTTGCGCAGGTCTATAAAGCGGGTGCCAGGCTTAAGTGCGTCGCGCGCCCTGGTGGAGACCACCCTCAGGCCGGCCGGCAGGGTCGAACGGTCAACACTCAGCACATTGGTGCGCGCCGGCATCCCCGGCAGCGAATAGGACCCGTCGATGTCCGTGACGACGGAGCGACCGTTCTGCGCATGGATGCGGACACCAGGTATTCCCAGCTCCGTCGCATCGCTCTGGTAGCCGTTCAGGTCACACTCGAGATAGACGCGGCCAAGGATCACCCCGTCGGTATCGAACACCCCGCCACGCTCACTGATGCGAACCGTCGCCTGCGCCGGCAGAGACGTCACCGCGCTCGCCAGCCCCGCCATCATGCCCTCGGCAATGGCCACGTTCGTGCGGTCCCCCTCACCTGAGCTCAGCAGCACCCGGGCGACGTAGCTGATGGTGATCGTTTCCAGCCTGCCCAGTTCCTTGATCGGGAACGTCAGACGGGAGCCGGGCGCTCCTTCGGGATTGCCGATCTTTTTGCTATCACGGCGCGCGCTACCGGAGAGGAAAGAAAATCCAGGTGGCAGACGGTCCTCGATCGTCACATCGAAAATCGCCACGTCGCGCGTGTTGCGCAGCTCCAATTCGTAGCGGATGAAATCGCCGATCCGCGCTTGAGACTTGTTCGCCGTTTTTCTCAGTACAAGCGCACGCTCCAGCGCCGGATCAACCGGCAGATCGATGCCATAGAGCGGCTGGGGCGCCCCAACCGTGAACGGGCGGGCATAACTTCCCTCGTCATCAATGTTGCGGTTGAAGCCGGGCAGCGTGATGCGGCGCGAAGGAAACGTGAGGCCGTCCAACCCGCGGACCGCAATCTGATACGTGCCGGCGGGCAGGTTAGCGACCTGGTAGAAACCATCCGCGTCAGTAGTCGTGCGGGCAATCTCGTCGCCGTTTGCCGCGGTGTAAATGACCGTTGCGCCGGGGACCGGTTGGTTGGAAACGGAGTTAAACACGTAGCCGCCGGGATTGATGTCGATGGCATCGACCAGCGTCTCACCCTGGCACACCGCGTTGGCGTCGGCGCGTGTTGCCTTCGATGCGCTCAGCACCCCGTTTTCCACCACGACCGGATCCTGCACCTGGGACGCCAATGCCGTGGTGCGGAACACGCCCGTGTTGGGACCCGTCTCTGTCGCAACGACTGTTTCAGCGTCGCCTTCAGGCGCGCTCGTCACCTTCACATTTACGACGTCGATGCCCGGTGTGAGGTTGCAGAGCCCGGCGTTGATCTGGAGGAAAATATTTGCATCGAGCGGGAGTTGCTCGATGTTGGTTGAGAAAGAGGGATCAACGAACTCGATCGTCCCAGCGGGACCGTCAACCGGCGTCTCCACAGGGTTCGACGACAGGCTTACGATCCGACCGCCATCGATTTGCCACGTCTCGGCAGTGTTCTCGATGCGCGAGGCACGCGCATTGTCGTTGACGCGGACCTTAAATCGCAGATCCGTCGACTGTGAGGGCGGATAAGCGACCGCGTATCGGAACGCAACCGCATCAACGACGCTCAGATCCAGCGGCGCCGTGGAGATATACGAGTGCGTCGCCTCGCCGCGCACATGGTAAAGCGTCTGGAAATTCACCGCGTCGTCGATGGAGGTCAGCGTCGTGTGGTGAGGAATGTCATCGCGGACCAGAACGCCTGTGCTGCGCACCCCATCCACGATCAACGGCTCGCCGTCGACCGTGTCGTAAGGGGGAACGTTCACAGTTCCGTTGTTGCGCAGACGCAGTCGATATCCGATCTCGCCGCCTGCCGTGGTGCGCGAGACGGTGCTGTTTTTTGCAAGCACCAGACCCGATGTCGCAATGACAGCCGTGCCAGTGCTCTGGGCCGGCGACGCGGCCGCCGGATCCACCGCTCGGAACACAGTCCGGCTTTCGTCACCATTTCCAGTCGAAGGCGGCGTGCGGAAGCGAACCGTAAACGTCTGCGTTTCACCGACGTCGACCGACACGTTCTGTCCGGAGGACATCGACGGCTCGCCGGCATCGAGACGGCCATTGCCATTGCGGTCCTGGAAAATCTCCACGTCGAGGAGGTCGAAGTCATCGCCACCTTCCGGCAGCAGCTCGAGCGCCGGATTGGCGGGCGCATTGCCGGTGTTTGTGACGGTAAAAACGAATTGCGCGCGTTCATCCGGCGCCATCTGAACCATTTGGTCCGTGTCGACCTGGACGGCCACCACCTCGTTGACCGTGGCGCGGACCGTATTTGAGCGCACCTGCTCCCATAGGCCTGTACGTTCGTTCAGAAAGGTCGCGAACGCCGTGTTCTCGATCACAGCCCCAGGCTGTGGAGCCGCCTGAGCGTAACCCAGGGTTGCATTTGCGAGCGTGGAACAGGCCAACGCAGCCGCTGCCAGGATGCGCATCATTTTATCTGCCAAAGGTTCGTGGTGGAAGTTGGCCTAGGGTGCGCGGGCGGCAGACCTGAGCCGCTCTGCTGTGACCAGGTCGCCCGCCACAGGGCAGGCCGCCCGCGCCTTGTCGTCTTCGTGCAAGCCACCAGGACGGCCGCTCATCACGGCACATCATGAGGGAGAAAGCGGGCCAGTCTCACAGCTGCTCAACCGGCCCATGCGAAGCGATGAGGGATACACGGCACGATGCGCCCCAGGCGGATTTGCCTGAGGCGCACACCCTCTTAGTTGTCGATCTGGACCGTGAACTGGAGCTCAGCATCCTCGCCCGGGGTGAGCGTGCCGAAAGCAGCTTCGACGTTTCCAGTCGCACCTTCAGCCGGCGTCGTCGGAGCGACCGCAACACCGTCACCGTCGGTCCCTGCCGCCGCACACGCGCTTGCCGCGCAGGACGTGAAGGTGGTGAACGCAGGGATGTTGTCGTCGATCGTTACCAACGCGGCATCTGCCGTGCCCGTGTTGGTGGCCACGAGGCGGTAGCGGATGCACTGACCGGGGTCAGCAGTGAGCTGCGTCTGGACAAAGGCGCCAGGATTGTTGTCGCAGTTCGCATCGATAGCCTGCGTCTTGACCAGTTCCAGGTCTCCGGAAACGATCGTCACGGTGTCGTCGACCGCGTTATTGGCTGTGTTCTGGTCCGTCAGCGTTCCGCCGTTGAGGCTATCCGACAAGCTCACCGTACCGGTCTCAGACTGGCCGGCCGTTGACTGGCTTTGCACCTGCGTCCGGTTGAAGATGGTCACGCTGTCGCCCGGTGCGATCGGATTGCCCGTCAACGCGACGATATCATCCAGGTTGTCGATGACCGGGTCCGTCGGGTCCAGCACGCCGTTGCCGTCGGCATCGTAGTAGAGCGTGGAGGAAAAGTCCGTATTGCCGGCCGTCGTCAGAGCACCTTCGGTGATCGGCTCGTTACCATTGTTGGTGATGGTGTGCGGCAGAGCCACAATGCCACCCGGTGCAGCCTGCTTCTGCTGGTCCGGCGTGATCACCAGGTCGACGATGGAATTGACCGTGACACGGTCCAGCTTCACGTCGATCGCGCCGTTGGTCGGCGAGGACGCCTGATAGTAGATGTCCACGTCGCCGGGTGCGGCTTGCGCCGGAACGATGACCTCAGCCGTGACCGTCATTTGCTGGCCAGCGGCGATGAGCCCCGTGTTGGAGATTTCCGCACCGGCGCCATTGAGGAACCGAACCTGGAAATCGGCTGGCAGGCCTGCACTGGCTGCGAACGGGCTGTTCGAACCGGAGTAAGCCAGATCGTAGCTGGAGGCCGAGCCACCAGTGTTTTGGATGACGAGCGTGAAGGACGCCGTCTCACCAGGGTCCACGGCCTCGGTCGTCCACGGATCACTACCGTTGGCAACGTCGGTGCCGTCAGCAAGACCGCCAGCGTTTTCAAGGTCGACCGTGTCACCCACCACATCGGCGGCCAACGACAGGGTCGTGTCGTTGAAGACCGTGTCGTCCGTTGAGGACGTGGCGCGCACCGGTGCAGTCCAGGCCGGATCAGAAGCGGCGCGTTGGCTGCTGGGGTCATTCGGCAAATCGGCAACGACGCGGACGGTCGTGAGGCCGGGGGTGGTGCCATCGTCAGCTGCCACCACGACGTCAGGCTTGCCGTCGCCATCACTGTCCGTCAGCGGTACGCCGGAAGCGTCCACAAAACGGAACGTGGTGCCTGCAGGGAACGTGCTGGCGTTGTTCGGGTCCATCTCCAGGTTGACCGTTTCGGCAACGTTGGAGTGGTTGGTCAGGACCGTCTCGAACGGGATGACCGCGCCCTGGGCATAGCCGGGTGCCAGCGGACCGGCGGAACCATCGTCCGTCACGACGTCATCCAGAGCGGCATCGGTGTCCGTCGTGGAAGCGCCGGCGGCTTGCAGGTTATCGTCCGGCTGATCGCCCGCGACCGTGCTTGGGGCCGAAGACGAGGTGTCCGCAAGCGTGAAGGCCACCGTCGGATCGACCTGAATGGTTGCCTCGTTCGAGGGCTCATCAGGCCCGCCGTCGACGCTGACCTCTGCGGTGTTTTCGATCACGCCCTCAGCGCCCTCGGCAACGACCGCCTGGAAGGTGAGGGTGGCGCTGCGCCCTGCGGGGACGAGGCTAATCGCGGCGCGCATCTCATCGGCGTTGGTGACACCGAAATCGTAGTCGATCGTGTCGCCCACGCCGTTCGTGCCATCGACACCGTCAGAGCCGTCCGTCACGGAACCGCTGTCGGACCACTGCGCTGAGCCGGTGGTATAGGTCAGCTCAGACGTGATCGGGTCGGTGATGACCACGTTGTTGGCATCCGCCAGACCGGTGTTGGTGTAGGTCAGCGTCACCGTGACCGTATCACCGATCTGAACATTCGACGGCGTCATTGACTTGGTGAGCTCAATGATCGCGCCGATGGAGACGTCCAGTGTATCTGTGACCTGATCGGTCACCGTATTGGTTGTCTGGCTGGTGACCGTGACCGTGACTTCTTCTGTATCGGTTGGCGTTGCCGTTGTTGGGATCTGGGTTCCAATCACAACACCGAACACCTCACCGGGATTTAGGCTCGGCGTGGATGTGATCGGCGTTAAGCTGTCGGGCACACCATCAAGATCCACGTCAGCATAAATGACAGGCGTGATCGGAAGTGTTCCGGTGTCATCGTCAACCGCCGTCAGATCAAAAATATCCGGACCGTTACCGGTATTGGTGATCGTATGCGGGAAATAAACCAGGCTGCCCGGCGCGCCTTCTTTTGTCGTATCAACCTCGATATCGACGCCGGCAACCTGATTGACGATCGTTTCGACGAGGTTCGACTCAACCGTAATGGTTTCACCGACAGCGTTTTGATATGTGGCGATGGCCTGGTTGCCGATAATTGTATCGGCCGGAGGTGCCACGGCATAAGCCGGTGCAGCCACCGTTCCCATGGCAACCGCCGCCAGCCCACCGCGGGCTAACGTTGATCGCACTTGCATAACGTTGGATCCCCTCAAGCTTGCGAATGCTTGTTCAAAGCCCAAATGCGGGCGCATTCCACGATTGGAACGCTGTTCGGGGATAGATGATTCGAGTTGTTTTTCTCAACCTATGGTGGCTTTGTGTTCTCGCTTTTGCTCAATGATAGGTTGCAGTTGCCGATCAAATTCATATCGGGTTGCCTGCACATCCATTAACCTGATGGCAACGCAACCTAACGAAGATTAACGTACAAAAAACACATTTTCACAGCGCTTTAGCGCTCGACTGCAATGCGCTATGGCAGCGACCGGCGCCCAGGGAGAATGTTTTGTTAACCAAACGACCCCACCGGCTGCCGAAATGTTTGGATGCAACCGTTGCGCGAATACATCATCTCTAGCGCATCCCATCTCCAGCGCATCCCATCTCCAGAGCCTCTAAGTGAAACGATGGGGGCAACCCGGCTTCAATAAAGGCGCAGTGGCAGACGCGTCCGGGCGTGAGCCCGGCAACAGCGATTGGCTTCAACCCCGCGCGGCATGAGCCCTCCATAAAACAAAAAAGCGCGCCAGGCCTCGCCTGACGCGCTTATCTTATGCATTTCGGACCGTAACGAATGCGTCCGTCTCTGGTCATCACCGCGTGGTGGGCCGATCCTCCCTTTGACGGTGGGTTGCTGCCCTTTTTGACGACGGCGATGTCAAACGAGGCAGGCGGGCTCGATCAGAACGCGCAGCCGATTGGCCCCGTCGCAGAACGCGATTGATCAGCGCAACACACGCACCCGATAGCGGTTGCCTGTCGCAGCACCATTGGCAAGCGCATCGGCCAATGTCCATCGGATCGCGCGATAATCAGCAGGACCGGCTTCGACGCGCTTTTCTTCGCCGTTCTCGT
The DNA here is from genome assembly GCA_964527285.1 of uncultured Hyphomicrobiales bacterium. GTDB lineage: Bacteria > Pseudomonadota > Alphaproteobacteria > Rhizobiales > CAZGNQ01 > CAZGNQ01. The sequence goes on from CAZGNQ010000072.1 coordinate 7,218, forward strand.
CCACCACGGTCTTCATCGCGGGCAAGGCCTGCCATTTTTCGCCGTCCAGCTTGACCTCAAATCGGCCGGGCTGCTCTGCCACCTGTGACTTCGCCACAAATGTGGTGCCCTCAGGAATCCGCCCATTGATCACGAAGCCATTCAAAGACTGCCCCGACTGGTTCCGGTGAACAATCCGGTATTCGATGGTATCGCCGGGATCGACACGGCGTTTTTTTGAGAATACTTCCTTGCCGGCCCCGTCGCGCGAAATGACAAAGGCCTCAAGTGCGCTCACGATCGGCTGCTTCTGGGCGGCGTCCTGCGCCACCGATGCAGACTGCTCCTGTGCCGATGCGGCAACAATCGGCAGCACCACTGCCGCGCATGTAATGACCGCGGCTGATGCGATGGCGTGGACCGGTCGCCGCCAGGGGTTTACGCTGGCACCGCGACATGACGAAAAAGCAAGGACATTGCAGACCTGGTTGCGCATGGCAGGAACTCCGTGATTGCGCCTGGGATGGCCTCGCTTAGTCGGATTTAGCGGCAATTCTCAACCTTGGGTTGCTTTTTTTCACCAATATAAATGCGCTCAGGGCGGCTTTGCTGCCCGCCTGCAAGCCGCAATACGCGCTATCGCGCGAAACCCGCGCGGCGGGGGGAGGGGAACACGCATGCACATCGCCATTCTGGAGACGGGCCGCCCGCCCGGCGACACCGGCAACGCGCACGGCACCTATCCTGACATGATGGTGGCCATGTTGGAGGCAACGGGCCGCCCGTTCGTGTTTTCCCGCTACGCCGTCATTGACGATGTTTTCCCTTCAGGGCCTGCGGCGGCGGACGGTTTTCTCATCACCGGTTCGCGCCACGGCGCTTATGAACAGCTGCCCTGGATGCTGCGTCTGGAGACCTTCATTCGCGATGTCGTGGACGAGGGACGGCCGCTTGTGGGGATCTGTTTCGGGCATCAGATCATCGCCAAGGCGCTTGGCGGGCGCGTCGAGAAATATGCTGGCGGATGGGGGCTCGGGCGTACCGCCTATGAGGTCAAAACCACACCGGCATTCGTACAGGGGATGGCAGGCGCTGAGCTTGATGCGGTTCATATCAATGCCGTGCACCAGGATCAGGTGGTCGCCCTGCCGCCTGATGCCACGGTCATCGCCGGCAATGACCACTGCCGCAACGCCATGCTGCAGATCGGTGCACGGACCTTCACCATCCAGCCCCACCCTGAGTTCACAAGCGCGTTTCTCGCCGATCTGATGGCAGCCCGGCCGGACATGGCGCCGGCCGAGGTGCGCGCGACAGCACAGGCCGGACTGGAAGCACCCCTCGACAGCGGAACAGTGGCCCGCTGGATCGCCGCGTTTTTTCACTCCGGTGTGACCGACGCTCCAACTTAATCTGGTATTCCTGGTGGTTCTGACACTTGCTCACGCGCTTAATGCCGGGGAGAAGCAAATGTCAGAACCGGAACGTTAGCATTCAACAACAGCGACATTCACAGCCAGGCCGCCCTGGGACGTCTCTTTATACTTCGACTGCATGTCGAGCCCGGTCTGGCGCATGGTCTCCACCACCGCATCGAAGGGCACGATGTGCTGGCCGTCCCCGGCCAGAGCCAGGGAGGCCGCGTTGATGGCTTTGATCGCACCCATCGCATTGCGCTCGATGCACGGCACCTGCACGAGCCCCGCGATCGGGTCGCACGTCATGCCCAAGTGGTGCTCCAGCGCGATCTCCGCTGCGTTCTCGATCTGCTCCGGCGTGCCGCCCAGTGCTGCGGCCAGACCCGCCGCGCCCATGGCGCTGGCCGAGCCCACCTCGCCCTGGCAGCCCACCTCGGCACCCGACAAGGACGCGTTGTACTTGATGATGGCGCCGAAGGCTGTCGCGGTGAGGAGGAATATGTGAATGCCACCGCGATTGGCGCCTGGGATCTGCTCCTTGTAGTAGCGCAGAACTGCGGGGATCACCCCCGCCGCACCGTTCGTCGGTGACGTCACCACACGCCCGCCGGCCGCGTTCTCCTCATTGACGGCGATGGCAAAGGCATTGACGCGCTCCATCTCATCGTGCGGGCACGACAGGTTGCGCCGGTCGCGCTGCAGCGCACGATCATAAAGCGCCTTGGCACGACGGCGCACGTTCAGGCCACCCGGCAGGATGCCCTCCTGCGCGAGCCCGCGCGTGATGCAACCGTCCATCGCCTCCCACAATTGATCGAGGCCGGCGTCGACGTCCGCCACGCCGCGCAGCGCGCGCTCATTGGCGAGTACGATCTCGGCAATGGACTGGCGCTCGGCCGCACAAAGCTCCAGCAGCTCAGCAGCTGTCCTGAAGTGGTAACGCTCACCGCGGTGGGACATGCGCCCGCCCGCTGGCTCTTCGGCGTTGTACTCCTCCTCTGAGACGACAAAGCCGCCGCCCACAGAATAATAAAGGCGCTCATCAAGCGTGCTGCCCGCAGCGTCAAAGGCGCGGAACTGCATGGCATTCGGGTGGCCGGGGCTCGGCGTGGTGACGTCCAGCACGAGATCGTCACTGATGGAAAAGGCGATGGCCTTATCGTCTCGCAGATTGAGGCGCCCGCTGCCGGCCAGCGCTGCAATCTTGCCGTCCACCGTATCAGGATCGATCTGGGCCGGCGTCTCGCCCATCAGCCCCAGCAGCACGGCCCTGTCGCTGGCGTGCCCCTTGCCTGTGAATGCCAGCGAGCCCAGCAGCGCACAGGTGACGCGCTCGACCCTGGGCATCAGGCCGCTGCGTTCAAGCCGCGACAGGAAACGCCCAGCGGCCACCATCGGCCCCATGGTGTGGGACGATGACGGCCCTATGCCGATCTTGAAGATATCGAATACCGAGACCACCACCACCTCCCGTGAGCGCACCACGACCTGGACGCTGCGGCATGCGCGCGCCGCACACCGGTTACGACAACGCTGGCACAATCTCGCGCAGAAGCTTGCGGCGAATGGCCCTGCGGTAGTCGGAAAACGACGTGGCCTCTTCGACGAAGGCATCTGGCCCTGTGATGACGAATTGCCGGAAATAGGTCGGCAGGCTGGCGTATTCCGTGAGGATGGCGAGGCCGTTCACGGTCACGCCAGCAGCCAGCGCCCTGTCGCGGGCCAACGTCACGGCGCCTCCGGCATTGTTTAAGCCATCCGCCGCGACATCGATCACGCTCCTGCGCGCCGTGAACGGCGCACGGGCCAACAGCGATACGCCCAAGTCAATCATCGCACGCATGGATGTTGCCGCGGGGCGGACCATGCGCGGTGTGTTCGCGATGGCGTGGGCCACATCATGGGCGTCGCGCGCGCCGGCGATGATCCGCCAAGGCACCATGACAGCCTGTTGGGTCGCCCCCGACCATTGCACGACCGTGACAGCGATGCGCCCTGCGGGGCCTGCTGCGATCGCGGCGATCACCGCGGGGTCGCTCAGCGCCGCCGACAGTCCGTCCATCTGTAGCCGGAACTCCTGCCCATCCACGCTTGCCGAACAATCGATGGCCAGCACAAGCGCCAGGTCAACGGTTGGCTTTGGCGGTGATGACCGCGTCGCAGCGGTTGCCTCCGAGAACAGGGCAGCACCAAGCAGCACGAGGCTGACGGTGTACCGGAAAAGCCCATATCGTCGACATCCAGGCTCCAGCATCCGTTTGTGCTCCATGGCGAAATCCACCGTGGCTGTAGGTGCGGCCGTGGCCGCGTTTTGTGGCCCCGTCGCCAACGGTCGAGCCGCCGTCGCACGCGGGCCGATCACAGCGCACGCCAATGCCAACGTGGTTTGCGAACCGCAGCGCGATCATCTGGCGCCTAGCGTCAGCGCCATGCGCGCGACACACTGAACAAAACACGGGGCGGGCAGCCAGGCGGTGCCTGCTCAGCCACGCATGGCCAGTCACGCATGGGGCTTTGCATTTTTACCCCGCGTCGGCTCACGAGGAGACATCGTGATGAAGACCAAGGCAAGGGTCGTGATCATCGGCCAGGGCGGCATCGTCGGCGCGTCCGTCGCCCATCACCTGATCGAACGCGGTTGGGACGACATCATAGGCATCGACAAGTCGGCCGTGCCCACGGACATCGGCTCGACGTCGCACGCGTCTGACTTCTGTTACGCGACCTCCCACGACCATATGTCGTGCCACACGACGATGTACTCCATCGATTTCTTCAAGAAGCGTGGGCGCTATGCTCAGGTTGGCGGACTGGAAGTGGCGCGCAAGGACGACGACGCGCGCATGGACGAACTCAAGCGCAAAGTCGCTTCGGGCCGGGCATTCGGCACCAACGCGGTCATGATTTCTGCCGCCGAGGCTAAGGAGCGTTTCCCGCTGCTTGAAGAGGGCATGATCCAGGGCGCGCTGTGGGACCCGGATGCGGGCCTCGTTATTCCGCGCTCGCAGGTCGTCTCGGGCGAGTTGGTCGATGAGGCGGTGGCAACCGGCAAGTTGACCGTCTACGCCAACACACCCTGCACCGGCCTCGACATTGCCGATGGGCGCATCCGTGCTGTGCACACGCCCCGCGGCACCATTGAGTGCGAATACGCGGTGGTGTGCGCCGGGCTGTGGGGCCGGCTGATCGCCGAGATGGCCGGCGAGGACCTGCCCGTCATGCCGGTGGACCACCCGCTGCTCTGGTTCGGGCCCTATGAAGAGTTCGCCGGCACCGGCAAGGACATTGGCTGGCCGTTGCTGCGCGACCAGGGCAACTCCGCCTATCTGCGCGACACGGGCGACCCGACCACCACGGAAGGCGGCATGATCGAGTGGGGCTACTACGAGGAAAAAGACCCGCGCCTCGTTCACCCGCGCGATCTTCTGGAAAAGCACGAAGCGCGCCTGTCTCCATCCCAGCGGGATCTGGAGATGGAACAGGTGATGGAGCCGCTTGAGCGCGCCATTGAGCTGACGCCGATCCTGGGTGACCTCGGCTACGACGAGAAGCGTTCTTTCAACGGACTTCTGCAGGTGACGGCGGACGGCGGCCCATCCATCGGTGAAAGCCCGGATGTGAAGGGCTTGTGGTACGCGGTTTCCGTCTGGGTGAAGGACGGGCCGGGCACTGGCAAGGTGGTGGCCGACTGGATGACTGACGGCGTGACCGACATCGACCACGCGGCGATCGACTATGCACGCTATTACCCGCACCAGAAGGAAGAGCAGTTCATCCACGACCGCTGCTACGAGACGGCCTTCAAAATCTACAATCCCGCCGTCCACCCGCGCGAGCCCTATTCCAAAGGCCGAATGGTCCGCCATAGCCCGTTCTACGAGCGCGAAGTGGCGCTTGGCGGCCATTTCATGGAGTTGGCCGGCTGGGAGCGCGCGCACGGTTACGCGGCGAACAACCACCTCCTGGACAAGTTTGCCAACCAGGTGCCGGTGCGTGAGAACGAATGGGACAACCGCCACTTCTGGCGCGTCTCCAACGCTGAGCAGTTGGAGATGTCGGAGAATGTCGGGATGATCAACCTGTCCCACTTCGCCGTCTACGACGTTGCCGGCCCGGACCACGAAGCGCTGATGGAATACCTGTGCGTGGGTAAGGTCGGCGGCGATACCCCCATCGGCAAGGGCATCTACACGCACTTCCTGGACCATGAGGGCGGTGTGCGCGCGGACCTGACGATGATCCGGATGGACGACCGCTACCGCGTCATCGACGGTGCTGACGCCGGCAACCGCGACTTCATCTGGATGAAGCGGATGGCGGAGAAAAAAGGCTTCACCGTCGAGATCTCCGACCGTTCCAATGATTTCGCCTGCCTTGGCATCTGGGGGCCGAACGCGCGCAAGACGTTGCAGGCTGTGGTGGATGACCCGGCGGCGCTGGAGGCCGCGAACTTCGCGTTCGCAACCGTCAAGCCGATCACGATTGCTGGTGTCTCGGTGGCGGCCTTCCGCATCTCCTACGTGGGTGAGCAGGGGTGGGAGCTGCACATGAAGGCTGAGGAGGGGCTGCCGGTCTGGGATGCGCTGGCGGCTCAAGGCGTCACGCCAGTCGGCATCGAGACCTACGCCAACACACGGCGGATGGAGAAGTCCCTTCGTTTGCAGAACGCCGACCTGCTGACGCACTACAATCTTCTGGAGGCCGACCTGGCGCGCCCGAAGGTCAAGGCGGCGGACTTCTACGGCAAGGAGGCGTATCTGCGCCATCGCGCCCTGCCACATCAGGCCGCCATGCTGTGCACGCTGACGGTGGAGGACAACCTCGATCGCTCTGGCGTCCAGCGCTACATGGTCGGCACGTGCCCGATCATCGATCCGGCTTCGGGTGAAGTGCTGGTGGATGACAAAGGCCGGCGCTCTTACACGACCTCCATCGCCTATGGGCCGAGCGTCGGCAAAAACATCGCGCTTGGCTATCTGCCCCACGCCTATGCCGAGGAAGGGCGCGACCTCGCCATCGAATACTTCGGTGAGCGGTATCCGGTGCGCGTGGCCGCTGTCGGCTATGGCTCACTCTACGACCCGGCAAACGCCAAGCCGCGGTCGTAATGGCAAAACGCCGGCCGCCCCACCCGGCTGCCGCCGCCCC
>CAZGNQ010000073.1:0-13689 GCA_964527285.1 uncultured Hyphomicrobiales bacterium
ATCACCTGCGAACCGCATCAAGCCAACGCACGACACCCTCTCCGGCGAGGCGTCCACTGGCCAGCGTGGCCTGCAGCAGATAGCCGCCGGTCGGCGCATCCCAGTCCAGCATCTCGCCAGCAAAAAAGACACCGGGCCGCTCGCGAAGCATGAGGCGCTCGTCAAGCGCATCGACGCGCACGCCACCCGCTGTCGAGATGGCGCGTTCGAGCCCAGTAAGACCCGTCAATGCCACCGGCGTTGCCTTGATCCGGCCCGCGAGGCGCGCGTTGCTCTGCAGATCCACCGGGGCAGCGCCATCCCAGCCCGCAAGCGTTGCCTCTCGCACCAACGCGGCTGCGCCTGATGACAAGCCCGCTGCGCGGCGCAATCGGTTGGCGAGCGACTGCTTGGCGTTGGCTTTGCCGAGGCGCTCGACAATGCGTTCCGGCGTGAGATCAGGTGCGAGATCGAGCCGGATGAGAACCGGCGCGCTGGCGGCTTCGTCAAGCGCCGCGCGAATTTCGGCGCCGGCCGCATAGATCGCCCCGCCTTCGAGCCCCTGCCGCGTGATGACCATCTCCCCACGGTGGCGGTGGCCCTCCCCGTCCCGCGCGCCGACGGACACCGCCACCGACTTGATGGGCTGGCCCGCAAACCGCTCACGCATGACGTCACGCCAGGCCACCTCAACGCCGCAGTTCGACGGGCGCAGCGCAGACACATCAGCGCCCAGCGCCCTCACTTCGTCCTGCCACTGGCCGTCAGACCCGAGGCGCGGCCAACTTGCGCCACCCAGCGCCAGAACAACGGCATCGACGTCGCGGGTGAAGACGGTCGCCTCAGCCGCGCCGCCTGCCATCGCGCGCGGTCCGACCGGCAGACGTGGCTGCGACAGGTGTGCCTGGGAAATGCGTGCCAGCGCGAGGCGCGAGCGATCGTGCTGCGCACCGCCTCCAACCTCGCTGTCCGCGCAAGCGCCACTGCCACCGTTCGGCGCGCCAACCAACGGCTCAAGGCCGCACCACCTCACGCGGGTTTCGGCGGTCACGTTGAGCGTTGTCAGGTGCCGCAGCCACGCGCGCAGCAGACCGGATGCCTTCATGGCGACAGGAAAAACCCGCTTGGACGATCCGATGAAGGTGGGCTGGCCAAGAGCTTCGCACCATCGGACGGTATCCTGCGGCGTGAAGCGCTCAATTGCTTTGGCGATCTGCGGCGCGAGATGCGGCCCGTACCGCTCCATGAACTGTTCGAAGGGCTCTGCGTGCGTCAGGTTGAGGCCGCCGCGCCCGGCCAGCAGGAATTTGCGCCCCAGAGACGGCATCTGCTCATAAATGGTGACACGATGGCCCGCCTCGGCCATCACCTGCGCGGCCATCAGCCCCGCCGGTCCCCCGCCCACAACTGCAATCGCGCATCCGGGCGTCCGGCAGCCAGCGTCAGGGCTCATGGTCATCGGTGAAGTTACCCCGGGTCTGGATGAAACGGCACCGTTGCGTGTGCCGCCAGCGCGTGATCTCACGACAACGCCCACGTTCACCAGACGCGAGCGGGCCTCGTGTAGCGCATCCGACGCTTGCTCCCCGTCTGCTGCCGCGCTCGACGGCAAACGTCAGATGCAAAAGCGACGCGAAAAAAGATGATTTTCTCGTGTTCCTGTTGATTTTGACATTTGCTCAAGCTTGGTCCGCCAGTGGCAGCAAATGTCAGAACCGGAACACGAGCACTCATGACAACGCCGACCATCGACATCCTCAACGGGCCGAACCTCAACCTGCTGGGCCGGCGCCAGCCGGAAATCTACGGCACCACCACGCTCGCTGATATCGAGGCGGCCTGCCGCAACCATGGCGAAAGCCTCGGTCTCGCGATCGCCTTCCATCAGTCGAATGCAGAACACGCAATCATCGAGCGGATACATGCCGCGCGCTTGAGCGCTGCGGGCATCGTCATCAACCCGGCAGCGTACACGCACACATCCGTCGCGATCCTCGACGCGCTGCTTGCGTTCGAGGGACCGGTGATCGAGGTGCATCTTTCAAACGTCCACCGGCGCGAGCCTTTCAGGCACCATTCCTACGTGTCTCAGGCAGCAACGGCTGTCATCGCGGGCTGTGGCGCGCAGGGATACACACTCGCGCTGACGCACATGGCGCATCTGCTGGGGCGGACGCCATGACACCTTCGAAGGCTCTTGATTAAGCCAGCCCCCGGTTCAAGAGGCTCTCAGCACTCGCAATCACGGCCTCACGGGCCGGACGGAACGTCGTGCCAAGCGTCTGCGTCACATAGCCGGCCCGCGCCACAGCCCGCGTGCCGAGCGCGGCTTGCACGGCGCGCAACGAGCGGTCGAACGGCGCGATGCTGCGCGCCAAAAAATCAGGGATCTCGATCCTCGGGACGCGGGCTGCCCGATCAGGCATGGCGTCGCGGAGCACCTCACACATCTCAAGCAGCGACAGGGTGTCGGCAGCGCCAATCCAACGCCGGCCACCGGCCGCTTGGCTCTCCATCGCATCCACGTGCAGCGCCGCCAGATCGCGCACATCGACAACCGGAAGCGCAAAGCGCGGAACCGCCGGGTAACTGCCCTTCAGCAGCATTTGCACCACGGCAACGGATGTTCCCGGCCGCTCATCCAGCAACGGTCCCAGAACAAAGCCAGGATTGACGACCGCAAGCCTCTGGCGTGCGTCCGCCTCCGACATTCGCTCCCACGCGGCGCGTTCCGCCCGGATCTTCGAGACCGGATAGGCCGACAACGCCCGCCAGTCCGGATCACTCCAGTCGTTCTCGCCGAAGCGAAACACCGACGGACGCCCCGGGCTGTACATCATGGTGACAATGGATGCCGTCATGACGATCCGTTCGGCCCCTGCTGTCAGCGCGGCATCAATGACCCGCAGTGCCCCCTCCCGGGCGGCTGGCACCAGCGCCTCTCGGTCGGCCGGATCGCGCTTGGGGAACGGCGAAGCGACATGGCAGACATAGCGGCACCCCTGCACGGCGTCGGCCCAGCCCGCATCCTGCAGCAAGTCCGCCTCGTGGAACGACAAGCCGTCGGTTGCCGCCCCGGCCTTGGCTAAGGCTTGTGCAAGCGGGCCGCCGTCTCCGGCCGAGCGCAGGGTGCCACGCACGCGGTAGCCGCGATGGAGCAGTTCCAGCGCCACCCACTTGGCGATGAACCCCGTGATCCCGGTCACCAGCACCTGATCTGCCATTGCCACCCTGTCCCCCGCGTCCATGAAAACATCGGCATCGCAAGGTGCCCTTAACGCCCATCGGGCAAGAATGCGCCACCACCGGGTGCGCCGCCGCAATCGCCCTGCCCGGCCCACGATCCGCACGCGACACCGTTACCTGATCACCAAGCGTAAGGCGCCTTCCAAAACATGTCTGCGCATCAGTCCAAGTCCCGCGCGCCGTCCCGCCGGTCAGACCACATCCTCTTCATCGCACAGCGCCCGCCGCCGGTGCACGGCGTGACCATGGTCTCGCAGCGCGTTCATACGCATCTCAAAGCCACCAATGGCGTGATCGTCGAGGATCTGTGGCGAGGGGGTGCACGCTCCATGGGTGACATCGGGACGAAGAGCGTCGGAAAACTGTTCGGCTTTGCCCGCATGTGTGCCGATCTCGCCGTCCGCGCCATGCTGCGCCGGCGCAGTGCCATGGCCTACCTCACGTTGACGCCATGGTCCCACGCTGCACTGCGCGATGGATTGATTGCATGGCTGGCCGGTTGGTCATGCGCGCGGGTGCTCGTGCACCTGCACACCGAAGGCCTTGCCCAGGTGCTTGCGGACAACGGCCTGCGGGCACGGCTTCTGCGCCGGCTGTTGAGCGGCAGTGAATTGATCGCCATCACCGAGGAGACGGCGGCGGCCGCTGAAGCCTCAGCCATCTTTGCGCGCGTCAACCGGCTGCCCAACACCGCACCTGTTGCGCCAACGGTGACACGAAACGCAGCGCCGGGCGCGGCGGGCAGCGAGCGCAACAGCGAGGGCGTGAACAGCGCGAAGGATCTGCCGCTCACCTGCGCCTATCTTGGCAACTACGATGAGCGCAAAGGCATCTACGATTTTGTCGCCGTCATTGGCGCGCTCGCGCGCGACGGTGTCCCGGTCCGGGGCATCATAACGGGTGGGCCGTCCCGGTTCGTGACAATGGAGGACCTGCGCACCGCCGTCACGGCTGCAGATGCCGAAGACGTGATCACGCTGGAGGGGTTCGTCGACGAGGCGCGCAAGTCAGCGATCCTCGCTGCAGCCGACCTCTTCGTCTATCCGACCCGCCACGACCACGCCCCCCTCGTCCTTCTCGAAGCGATGGTCCACGGCGCAGTGCCCATCACGCTCGACGCCGGTGGCATTCGCTCCATGATGGGGCAGGCGCTGGCACACAATATCTCAAGCCACCGCGCAGACGCCGCGTCACGCCAAGCCTTCCTGGCTGCCCGCATCCAGGCTTATGCCAGCGACCGCGATGCCCTCGCTGCCGACGCCCGCACAACGCGCGCGCACTACGCTGCGCAATTCGCGCCGGAACACTTCGAGGCGCGGCTCAGCGCCATCTTTGCCGCCGCGCCCGTCAAACATGACGCCAACGGCCGGGCGCGCGCAGGCACGAACCCGAGCGGGACGGGTGTTAATCCTCCCCTAACCACACCCAAAGGCGGTGACGCGCACTGCTGAGAAGGCTGCGCCGCCGACGGGCGTCTGGAATGTCGCTTGCTTCGTCGGTCGGCAAGCGATGCGCACCGACAGGCCTTTCTCCAGCCCCCTCAGGCCCACCCCGATGCGCGCCCCCCATCCCCCGCGCCATCCCCCGCGCGAACGCCAGACAGGAGACACGCATGGCCCTTGCCGCGCCCACTTTTATTCAATCCCATGAGGCCATCCCTGCCGAGGCCCGCGCAGCGTGTGAAGCCGAAGCGCTTCGCGTCGCGGCACACTTTCAGGGCTCGACGGAACGCCATGTTCTTATCATTGGTGGCGCCGGCTACATCGGCGCTCCGCTGACCGATGCCATGTTGCGCGCCGGCGCCAAGGTCACGACACTCGACAACGTCACGTACGACCACGCCAGCGCGATCTCGGCATTTCTTCTCCACCCGAATTACACGCTCGTGCGCGGCGACATGGGCGATCCGGCGACATTGGACCATGCGCTCGCCGGCGTCACGGACGTGGTGCTTCTGGCCGGCCTCGTCGGCGATCCGATCACCAAAAAATTCCCCACCGAGGCACACGACGTCAACGACATCGCGATCCTGAACTGCATCGACCGTCTGAACGGACGCGGCCTCAACAAGGTGATTTTCGTCTCGACGTGCTCGAACTACGGCCTGATCGAAGAGGACGTCCTGGCCGATGAAAACTTCGAGCTGCGCCCGCTTTCACTCTACGCGAAATCGAAGGTCGCGGCTGAAAAGCACCTTCTGTCCCGCGTCGGGCAGGTTGATTACAGTCCCACGGTTCTGCGTTTCGCCACAGCGTTCGGCCTTGCGCCGCGCATGCGTTTCGACCTGACCGTCAACGAGTTCGCCCGCGAACTGGCGATCGGCAATGAACTGGTCGTGTTCGATGCCCACACGTGGCGCCCCTACTGCCACGTGCGTGATTTCTCCCGGCTCATCGGCCGCGTTCTGGCCTACCCGGCTGAGCGTGTCTCCGGCCAGGTCTTCAATGCCGGTGGGGATGAAAACAACCACACCAAGCAGAGCATCGTCGACCTGATCTGCGCGCGACTGCCCGGCGCGAAGGTCTCCTACAAGGCCAACTCGAGCGACCCGCGCAACTACCGCGTCAGCTTTGAAAAGGTGCGCACCGCCTTGCACTTCACGCCGGCATATACGGTCGACGATGGCATCAAAGAAATTCTCTGGGCCATCGAGACGGGCTTCTTTGATGACGTTGAGGCGCGACGCAATTTCTACGGCAACTATGCGCTGCCGGGTCTGCACCGCGCGAGCGTCGGCGCAGAACAGGTGTTTGAGGTGGCGTCGTGACCCAGATCCAGACACGCGCATTTTCCTCCGCAACAGCGAACGGCGTGATCGTCAGCAAAGACGACGAAGCCGCGCTGCGCCGCCCGGACATGTCGGACGTTCCGGTCGTGATCCTGGCCGGCGGCAAGGGCACGCGCCTGCGCCCCTTCACGGCGAGCTTTCCCAAGCCGCTCGTGCCCCTGGGGCACATGCCGATCCTTGAGGTCGTCCTGCGCCAGCTGCGCGCCAACGGCTTTCGCAACGTGACGCTGTCGCTTGGCCACCTTGCGGAGCTGATCCGCGCCTACGTGGCAGCCCATGAATGGATTGAGCGCGACCTCGATGTGTCGTTCATCCATGAGGACACGCCGTCAGGAACCGCCGGCTCGCTGTCCCGCGTCCCCGGCCTGACGGGCACATTTGTGGCGATGAACGGCGATGTGCTGACCGATCTGGATTACGCCGCACTGGTGCAATCCCACCAGGAGAGCGGCGCCGCACTCACCATCGCCGCACATGCCAAAAAGGTGCGCATTGACCTCGGCGTGCTGGAGGCGGGCGAGGATGGCCGGCTGACCGGCTACATCGAGAAACCCACCCGCGCCTATGACGTGAGCATGGGTGTGTATGTCTACGATGCCCGCGTGCTGAAATACATTCCGCAGGACACCTATCTCGACTTCCCCACGCTGGTGGAAAACCTCCTTGCGGCTGGCGAACACGTCAATGTCCACCGCAACGATGCGTTCTGGCTCGATATCGGCCGGCCCGATGACTACGCGCAGGCGCAGGAGATCTTCGAGAAGTCGCCGGAAACCTTCGGCATCTCGCCCAACGGTCTTACGGGAGGAAAAGCATGAGTGCTCCGACGTGGCGCTATACGTTGTGCGAGCCGACGCTGGGTGCCGAAGAGGCTGAAGCGGCCAAAGCGGTTGTGGAAAGCGGCTGGCTCTCCATGGGGCCGCGCACACAGGCGTTCGAGGCGGCCTTCGCCGAACTGCTTGGGGCTGACCATGCCGTTGCCGTTTCCAACGGCACCGCGGCCCTGCACGTGGCCATGGCAGCGCTCGACATCGGGCCAGGTGACGAGGTCATTCAGCCGTCGCTGACGTTTGTCGCCTCCGCCAACATGACGGTGGCGCTCGGCGCAACGCCGGTGTTTGCTGACATTTCCTCCCTGACACAGCCCACGCTGGACGTGGCCGATGTCGCCCGACGCATCACGCCGCGCACGAAGGCGGTCGTTGCCATGCACTACGGCGGCTACCCGGGCAGCATCCTGGAACTGAAGGCACTGTGCGAGGAGCGCGGGCTGATCCTGATTGAGGACGCCTGCCACGGGCCGGCACAAAGCGTGGGTGATGACGACGCCCGTGCACTCGGCACGCTGGGCGCCGCTGGAACGTTCTCGTTTTTCGCCAACAAGAACATGACGACCGGCGAAGGCGGCATGATCGTCACGAACGACGCGGACTTGGCGGCAAAGCTGCGCCTGATCCGCTCCCACGGCATGACGACGCTGTCGTGGGACCGCCACAAGGGGCGCGCGAGCACATATGACGTGGTGGCCCACGGCTTCAATTACCGCACGGATGAGCTGCGGTCGGCGATCGGCCTCGTCCAATTGGGCCGCCTGAAAGACGCAAACGCCGGCCGCCGCCGCGTGGCCTGCGCCTATGCCGAAGCGTTTTCAGCCGCGCAGTTGCCGGGCGTGCACTACGTCCATGGCGACGCGCCAGGCGCCGGTGCCGGACATATTGCCGGTCTCGTCGTCCCGAAGTCCCAGCGCGACCGCCTGCGTGAGGTCTACAAGGCCGCCGGCATCCAGACGAGTTTGCACTATCCGCCCATCCATCAGTTCACCGCCTTCGCTGAGCGGTTTGGCGGTGCGGGCGCGATGGACGCATTGCCGGTGACGATCGAGTTTGCCGAGCGCGTGCTCACGTTGCCGATCCACCCCGGCCTCGACATCGACGACGCCCGAGAGATCGCCCAGGTGGCGATCGATGCGCTGCAGAGCGAACTGGCCGACGCGGCCTGACGCTTGCACGCACGGCCAACACAAGCGCCACTCAAGCGCGCCACATGACGCCGTCCGCGAAAGCGGGCGGCGTTTTTTGTTTTGGCTCGCTCGGCGCGCGCACTGACCCTGGCGTTCCGGCCCCGCGCTGAACCTCACGTTCAGTCCCCGGCGGTGTGCGACGTCTCCCCCATGAAAACCGACACACGCGAAGCGCACGAAAACCGTGATGCCTGTTGGGCATCATCGATCATGGGAGCATGGTCAGCCGCTGACTTGGTAAAAATCCAGAACTTTATCCCTGTTTTTGCGCTCATTATTGCTGATTGCAGGAAATTATCCCAATCTTGATGATGCGCATCCAAACCGTCGGGAGGACTGAGGCATGCAAATCATCGGACCGGACAGCCGACGGACCGCCACTCGACCGAGCGATCCGACCGGGCTCGCCGCACGCTTTGCGCACCTCGACGGCGCGGACCTGCTGCGTCCGATGATCAACGATGTCTTCCGCAACCGCGTTGCGGTGCTGTCGTCGTTCGGCGCGGAGAGCGCGGTTCTCCTGCACATGGTGGCGCAGATTTCGCGATCCGTGCCGATTGTCTTTCTGAACACTGGCAAGCTGTTTGAGGAGACGCTCGAGTACCGCGATGGGCTGAGCGAGCGGCTCGGGCTTTCGGACGTTCGCAGTGTGGGGCCGGCGGCGCGGCTCGTCAGAGCCCACGATCCCGACGGGCGCTTGTGGTCGCACGCCCCCGATGCCTGCTGCGACTTGCGCAAGGTCCGCCCACTCCATGAGACCCTGAGCGGGTTCGAGGCCGTGATCACCGGGCGCAAGCGCTTTCAGGCGGAAACCCGCAGCGACCTGGAGCCGGTGGAGTGGGACGGCGCGCGCTATAAGATCAATCCGTTGGCGAACTGGAGCGCTGAAGACATCGAGACCTACATGCTGGTCAACGAGTTGCCGCCGCACCCGCTCGTGGCGGACGGATACCGCTCCATCGGATGCGCGCCCTGCACGTCTCCCGTGGGCGATGGCGAGGACGCCAGGGCTGGGCGCTGGCGCGGCGTGATGAAAACCGAATGCGGCATCCATGGTCTTGGCGCGGCCAAGGCCGCATAGAGGTCGTCTGCGGCAGGTGGCGCGGGCACGCTCCTATCCGGAACCCGGAGGGTTGCAGCGGTGGCGACGCTGGAGCTGCAATCGTTGAGGCGCGCACATCAGAGCGCAGCGTCCGTCTGGTTTGTGTGCCATCAGCGCGACTGCCATTGTCCCGCCGCGGGTGAGCGCTTTAGGACAGCGCGACGATCCCGCTTGCAGGACTTCGGCCGTGCGACCTTCCGACAGACCCACCCCGCCCACCCGCCACACGCTGGCGTTGACGGCGTTGCTGCCGCTGGCACGCGTCTGCGGCGCTGTCCTTGCGGCGGCGCTCCTCCTCACCGCGCCTGAAACACCGGCCTGCGCGGGCAGCACGGCACGCATCGCTGTGGCGTCGAACTTCATCACCACGGCCAACCAACTGGCTGCCGGGTTCACTGGAGCGACGGGCCACACTGTTCTGTTCAGTGCCGGGGCAACCGGCCAGTTGTACGCACAAATCGCACAAGGTGCCCCGTTCGACGCATTTCTGGCCGCTGACGCCGAGCGCCCGCAGCGCGCCGAAGCCGCGGGCCTCGCTGTCGCTGGCAGCCGCTTCACCTACGCCATCGGCCGGCTTGTGCTGCTGTCGGCTGAACCCACGCCAGCCGTGCACGCGCCGGACGCCACGCCCAAATCTGGCGCCGGCCCCGCTCCCGACGCCGACCCCAACTCCGCCCCCAACTCCGGCTGGGCGGACTGGTTGCGCACCGCCTCCATCACGCGCCTTGCCATCGCCAATCCGGCAACCGCGCCCTACGGCGCCGCGGCCCTGCAGACCCTCAAGGCGGCCGGCCTCGCAGAGCAGCTTGCCCCACGCCTCGTGCGCGGCAACAACATCGCCCAGGCTTTCCAGTTCGTGGCCACCGGCAATGCGGACGCCGGCTTCGTGGCCCGCGCCCTTGTTATCCAGAGTGGTGCTCAGGACCAGCAGTCATGGCTCATCCCGGCGGATCTGCACACGCCCATTCGACAAGATGCCACTTTGCTGACGCGGGGCGCTGAGAACGCTGCCGCCCGCGCCTTTCTCCGCTATTTGACGCAACCAGAGGCACGTGCGCTGATCGCGGCGGCAGGATATGACGCACCGTGAGAGCCCCGCTCGCCCGACGCCCAAGGCGCCGGGATCGTTGCCGCCAGCACTGACCCGGAAACACCCAGCGCCCCATGCTCGACGACCCGACCGTCTGGTCCACCATCCGGCTCACCGTGCTGCTGGCGGCGACCACCACGATTGTTCTGCTGATCCTGGCAACGCCACTGGCGTGGTGGCTCGCACGCACATCGTCGCCCTGGCGGCACGCTGTGGCCGCGCTCGTCGCCTTGCCCCTGGTGCTGCCGCCAACAGTGCTTGGATTTTATCTCCTTCTGTTGCTCGGGCCCGATGGGCCTGGGGGCTGGCTGGCACAGATGTTTGGTGGGCGCTCGCTGGCGTTTACGTTCGAGGGCCTCGTCATCGGGTCCGTGCTTTATTCGATGCCTTTCGTTGTCCAGCCCATTCGAAACGCCTTTGAAGCGATCGGCCCGCGTCCGCTGGAGGCTGCTGCCACACTGCGGGCGGGACCGTGGGATACATTCTTCTCAATCGCCCTGCCGCTTGCCATGCCGGGCTACATCACCGGGGCGGTGCTTGGCTTTGCGCACACCATCGGAGAGTTCGGCGTCGTGCTGATGATTGGCGGCAACATCGCAGGCGAAACACGCGTGCTGTCCGTCGCGATCTTTGAGCACGTCGAAACGCTCCAGTGGGACAAGGCGCATGCACTCTCAGCCGGCCTTGTGGTGTTCTCCTTCGCCGTGATCGCGGTCACACTTGCGGCTCAGCGCCAGTTCCGGGCAGGGCCGACGTGAGCCGCGCGGACGATATCCGACCCGAAACGACCCGTTGCCGCGACGACGGCTCATCCGGCCATCTGAACATCAGCTTGCGCGGCGCGCTCGGTGACGCAGATGGTGGCTTCGCGCTTGATGTTGAAATGGTGGTGCCGCTCGCCGGTGTGACCGCCCTGTTCGGGCCGAGCGGTTCGGGAAAAACGACACTGCTGCGCTGCATCGCGGGGCTTGAGCGTTTGCGGGGCCACGTGCTCGTGGCGGGCGCGCCCTGGCAACAGGACAACCTTGGACTTTATCTCCCAACCCACAGCCGCGCCGTCGGCTATGTGTTCCAGGAGGCAAGCCTTTTCGCGCACATGGACGTGAAGGCGAACCTGTTGTTCGGCGCTCTGCGTGCGGGCGGCCCAGCGGGAGGCGGACCACGCCGTGGAGGCGTCTGGCCTTTCGCTTCGATGTGGCCTGGGCCGCCCCCCATGCAAACGCGCGGACCTGCGGACGATGCGTCCGGTCCCGGCTTTGACGACGTGGTCGACATCCTCGGCCTCGGCCACCTGCTGCAGCGCAAGCCACACAATCTGTCCGGCGGTGAACGCCAGCGCGTGGCACTGGGACGGGCGCTCCTGTCACGTCCGCGCCTCCTGTTGATGGATGAGCCGCTGTCGGCGCTCGATGCGCGCCGCAAGGCTGAAATCCTCCCCTATCTGGAGGACCTTCACCGCCGCTTCGCCGTGCCGTCGCTCTATGTCACCCACGCCCTGGACGAGGTGGCGCGCCTTGCCGATCGCATGGTGGTGCTCGGCAGCGGCAAGGTGGTGGCGAGCGGTGATGTCGATGAGGTGCTGGAGCGGCTTGATCTGGGTCCTGCCACGGGCCGCTTTGAGGCCGGCGTGCTGCTTGAAGGGACCGTGGAGGGCCATGACGCGCATTACCACCTGACGTGCGTCACGTGCGGCCGCCACACGCTCCACATTCCCGAACTGGCCGCCGCGCCAGGCACGGCTGTGCGCCTCCGCGTGCGCGCGCGCGACGTGGCGCTTGCCACCCGACAGCCCGTCGGGCTCAGCATGCGGAACGTCCTGGCGGGGCGCGTCGTGGAAATCCTCGGCGAGCCGGACACAGCCTATGCCGAAACACGCATCGATGTGGGCGGCGCGCGCTTACGGGCCCGCGTGACCCGCGCTGCGGTCGACGATCTTGGCCTCGCCGTCGGACGGCCGGTGTTCGCCCTCATCAAGAGCATTGCGCTCGACAGGGCCACATCACGCGCACCGACCGCGCCCTCGACCAGCGCCGGTGCCAACGCGACGGACTGACCAACCATGCCGAAAAACAGCCAGGACTGGGACGCGCGTTATGCATCGGCACCGCCCAACGGCCTGTTCGGCCCGGCGCCCAACGCCTACCTCCGCACCGTGGTGGAGCGTGACGAGGTGGCCGTGTCGGGCGCCCTTTGCCTCGCCGATGGCGACGGGCGCAATGCACGCTGGCTGGCCCGTCAGGGTGTGGCGGTGACGGCCATGGATCTCTCCGGCGTGGCGACGGCGCGCGCGCTAACGGCGGACGCAGCGGTCGGGGTGACTGTGGCACGCAGCGTCGGCGCGGTGGAGACGTGGTGTCCGCCCGCCGGGCAGTCCTACGGCCTTGTCGCGCTCATCTATTTGCAGGCGCCGGACGCCGTCCGCGATGCCGCGTTGCGCCTCGCCTTCGGGTCACTGCGCCCGGGCGGATGGCTGATTGTGGAGGGCTTTGCCCGCAGGTGTGACGCTGGAACGGCGGACCTTGACGAGGCCACGCTGGGTCCGCCCGACGATGCCGTCCGCTATGATGCGCAGGCCGCACGCCGCTCCATCGACGCTGCGGCAACCCACCTTGGGACCAGCGTCGAGGTCATCGAATTGTGGACGGGTACGATTGATCTGGATGAGGGGGACAGGCACCGGGGCCGTGCCTTCGTTCTGCGCCTGCTTGCACGGCGCGCGGCCGGTTGAGCAGAACGCCAGCACCCCGGCCTCTCCTCACCGCCGACACACTGCGTCTGGCCGCTTGCGCGCGGCGAGAGCTGCGATGTCAGCGGTGGAGGAGAATGAGGTTGGCTGGCCCGCCAGGACTCGAACCTGGATTGACTGGACCAAAACCAGCTGTCCTACCAATTAGACGACAGGCCAACCCGAGGCGCGGACATAGCGAACCCCGGCCACAAACGCAAGCGTCTGGCGGCCCGGTTGCGCACCCCTTTTACCTGCGGGGATCGCAGCGCACGCGTGGCGCCACCCGGGCACGCCAGTGCCATGCATGACCCCTGGCCCATGAGAGGGGCGTAAGAGCGGCGGCACGCGGTTCAACACAGGTGTCCTCACACCAGACCACACACCGGGCACGCAAACCGCGTCAATCGGGAAGCATGGTGTTGCTGCCATTGCGCAGAGCCGCTTTTGTGTTGCTGACGCTGATGTTCCTGCGTATAAGCCGGGTTCGCCGCGCGATGAGCCCATCGCTCACGCACCGTGGTCGCGGAGTGTAGCGCAGTCTGGTAGCGCACCTCGTTCGGGACGAGGGGGTCGCAGGTTCAAATCCTGCCACTCCGACCATGCGGTCTGCGTGGCAGCATTTGCCCCGCATGAGAGCCGGATCGGCAAGCGATCCGGTGGTCCTGCCACCGCGACCATGCCGTCTGCGTGGCAGCATTTGCCCCGCATGAGAGCCGGATCGGCAAGCGATCCGGTG